>CAJCIW010000045.1 GCA_903970455.1 Verrucomicrobiota bacterium
TTGAGTCAACTTGGGTATAAGGATTTATAGCGACTTTTACTGCGCGCGGTTAAGTTTTAAAAATATTTTAAAAAGCTTGTATACTGGTTTAAAGTTTGATGGGATCTTTTAAATTTGTCTTTATACGGAAAATGACTCAAAAATTGGTTTTTGGCTGCGTTGGCTATGCAGCAAATTTTTTGTCTTCAACTCAACCAGTTCGCGCGCTGCATCGCGCTTCACCTCGAGATCAGACGCGAGCCAAGCAGTTGGCTCGCTTCTCGGCAAACATGCCGAGACTGAATCTCGAGCCTTGTGCTTGCACAATGTCGCATGCTCCAGACAAAAAATTTGCGCAATCGCCTTGCCAAATTCCCAACTTTTGAATCATTTCCGGTATATCGATTCTTCTTGCAGAAGTTTTCCCAAAGCTTCTTCGTAAGTTTCTTTGAGGATTGTGGTGAGAAATTTGGTGTCTAAATTGTGATTCATATAGTCGAGATTTCCTTCGTGAATCGATATGACTTGTAATTTTTGGGGTTCCGGTTGTGAACCGTCCGGTTTTCTTAGAAAAATATCGATCTGAACATTAATAGGTTTAAAAGGATAATTAACAAGATAAGGTCGAATTTCATCGCAATCATTAATTTTATTGAGAGCAACATTTTCTGCATTAATTAACAATTTTCTGGCGGCATTAATGTCAACTTCGTGATAGTAATTAAATCCGAAATATAACATTTTTATTTCATCCATCATCTGAGCTCCAGTACCACATGGTCGCAGATCTTCTTCGATGGATAGTTTAGCAAAAACCTCCTTGCGTATTTTATTGACTAAAATAGAATCTGGAGACGATTCATAAATATTTGTTCTGTTTTTTGTGCAGCAAGAAAGTAATAAAGCTGAAGCTGCTATTAAACAAAGTTTACGGATATTTACCTTGGCGTTCTTCATAATCCTTTATTATCTTTATGATAATTGGTTTAAATGTCAAGCTTTGAAACTCATGATTAATTCCAGTTGCTCCTTCATGAGATTTTAGTATTATAAGCTCATCACGAGCTTTTATTGCCTCGGCATATCTTTCCATTATGTCTTTTTCAGACTTTCCTTGCATTACTGCCTGCCAACTAGAACATAAAATATCTCCTAAGTGTACAAGGTCTTTATCGCTTACATACTTTTGCGACATAAAGCACATCTTATCAGGTATTACCCTCGCAGGAGCGATAGAAACCACGATCAGCCGATCACAAATTTCTTTGGGCAAATCAGCAATTGCATTATAGGTGTCGATCGTTCCTTGACTATGACAGAAGTGAAGAATTTTGGCATCGGGTCTATCTTTATTTTTTTCATGGAACTCTATCCATTTTTTAATCAACAAATCTTTGGTTACTGGCGAATATCCCAAATAATTCAGAAACAATGCTTCCCCTAAGTCCAAGACCTTGCCATTTGAATGGTTATAGATTCCATCAATGCGTATATTTCCCGGTCACAAAGTGTTAAGATAGCTCCCGCTGCTGAATGATTCTTGCTCTTTGTTATCTATTCCGTTGATAAATGTTATCAGCATCCCATCTTTGCAAACTCCTTGAGTGTTAAAATATCTAGAAATATTGTAGTCAGGAATTTCTGTCCTCATCGACGGGCTAGGAAGAAAAGGGAGTGTGTGGAACGCTTTTTGCCAAGCAGGGAGTGAGACATTTGCTTGATTCCCACCTACAATCTGATTGGGGTTTAAAAGATTCCACAACGAATTGAGATGTTGCTTGTCAATCGAGTTTTGGCTGATATTTTCAAAGGCGAGTTTTTCAAATCCGAATTTGATGCTATTTATGAACTCCGAAACAGACTGATTCGAATTTTCTATGGGAACTGTAATATCTTTCAGCAACACGCCTAACTGAATATTCGGATCAAATATTTTGGGTTCTCGCATGCCTTCGCTGATGATTTGGAAACCGAGTCTGGCTTTCTCTGCAAAATTGAATGCTGGGGTTGGGGGAAGGGTTGCAGCGGCGAGGGCCGCTCTATAAAAGGACGCGGTTATGAAAGCCTCATCGATTTTCTGATGGCCGGTCTGGATGAAATTGCGCCAGTTTTGTTCAGCGGAGGATGTTTTGGAAAATTCGCGACGTTGGGTGTCATTGAGCACGGTATTGGTGACCATCTGAATGGCCGTCCCTCTGGGATCGAATGTGGGGTCTTCTTTTTTCAGATGGGCGAGATCGGCCTCGGTCAATATTTCGAGGCGATCAATGCAATTCCAGGCGTTATGGGCTTCCTTTTTTGCGTTTTCGAATTCATCATCCGAGCCTGTGGTTAGCGAAAGAGTGGGTGCTGAAGACTTGAGCAGGTTTTCAACCCAATCGGGCAGGGGAGGTGAAGGAGAAGCAGCGGTTTTAGGACCGCTCGGCTCGTCCTCTTTTTTTCGGGGAGATGGACTGGGGGCAGCTGAAGCGCCTGCGGCACAAGCGCCAGCTACCATGTAGGCCCCGCACACTGCTGCGGCTACGGCCCCGACGATGAGAATTTCTTTTTTGTGCTCCACCACAAATTCTTCAACTTTGTGTGCAGCTTTTTTTGTGCCGTGGGCAATTATTTCGAATACTCTTTTGGCGGCATCTGCAACCTTTCGAGCGCCTTTCTTTACTCCATGCCATAATCGATGGAAAAACCCGGCGAGGTCGACTTGAGCAGGTTGAAGAGAATTGTGGAAGGTGAGTTGATCCCTAAGGAGAGAACAAGGTGCGAACACAAACTCGGATGGGGCCTCATCATCGAGTACAAGTTGTTTGACGGCGTGGGGGAAGGGTTGATCTTGGGGTGGGAATTGAAAAAGCGTGGTGGTTGTGGATTTCGGCGCGACGGCAGTGACTTCTCGCCCGTTCCAGAGGTGGATTGCGCAGGGGGCGTTTGGTTGGTAAAAAGTTTCGAGGGAATCTGCAACGGCGTCGACGTCATCGATCATAAAATTTGAACCCCCATGTTTAGAGGGTGAAAATTTTAATTTAATTTAGCGTTAAAAAGCAAATTTAAATTTGTTAGTTGGAAAAATTTTATTCGCTTATAAATGCGCGCATCAGTTCGGTCACTATTTCAGAGAGCTCGGCCTTCTTGATGTCGCTGAGGAGAGCGTGGCGTTCATCGGGAAAGAGGGCGTCTTGGTGGCAGTTTGCACGACGTTCTGAAGCCAAATGGTCCAAGGTCTGTTTTGCTTTGCCCGTGCTGTTTTCCGCATTCGGATACCACAACGTCGTTCCCTCTCTTTGCACGTATTTGGAACGGGATCGAAAGAGTTTAAAGCTTTCTATTTTTTGCGGGACGGGAATCACCTTGGCGGTGTTTGTGGTTTGGCAGTGGCTGATTTTGGGTTCCTTGCCTCCGGAAGCGATTCAAAAGGCACTTGCCGCCGGACAGCCTGTGACGGCAGCCCTGCAAAGTTTGACCGGAAAGAATTCGCTGTTTGCCACTGGACAAGCATTTGCTTTTTTTGCTTTAGTCACTTCCTTTCTAGGGGTTGCCTTTTCAGTTGTCGACTTTTTGAATGATGGATTGAAATGCCAAGGAAAAAAACGTCCCTTGCTCGTCGTTCTCACCTTTGTTCCGCCGGCAATGTGCGCTTTTCTCAATCCAGCTATTTTTGAGACAGCTCTAGGAATTGCCGGGGGCTTTGGCGAAGCATTTTTAAACGGGCTTTTGCCCGTTGCTCTGGTCTGGAAATACCGAAAAATGCAATCGATTGGCTTCATACCAGGAAAAAATCTGTTGGCATTTTTGTTTGCTTTCGCCCTTTTTGTAATGGGGCTGGAAGCATGGATTTTGTTGAAATAGAAAAAAAGTCGCTATAAGGATTTATACCCAAGTTGACTCAAAAGTAGGTCAGGAGACGGAATCGATTTACCGCAGCTTTCAATCCCGTCTCCTGACCTACTTTTGAGTCAACTTGGGTATATAGCGACTTATTTTTGATAACTGAAAGATTCGTAGACATTCAGATCTTCAATGACAACAGGAGGAGATACATAATCAGCTTCCCAACAACTTTTGCTATTATCTTCCCATGAAAACTGAAGGCCTTTTTCGTCGCCTTGATTAACCACAACGCGACCGCTAGCGCTTAATAATCTGTTCAATTCCTCTCTGCCAATAGTTGTATCTTCAATCATCGTTCCCTCAATGACGATCAAATCGAATTGCCCGGTTTTGAGCATCGGGTAATGCTGAGTGCCAAAAAAGCTGACTAAAGTGGGATTGAAGGCAAGATAGGGATTGATTGTGAGGGCATTGGGATGAGCATGGGTTTTCCTATAGCTCTCTGACTCTTGGGGAGAATTGAGATAGTATTGAACATCTTGTCCATCCCTACTTTTAGAAGCGAGAGGAGAGCCGCCAGCATCTGCAGTCGGCTCATTGCCACACCCTACGACAAGAATACGACAATCTTGGGGGGTAGCTCTGAGTTGCAAAATTCCAGTTCGATCCAAAATCTCTTCCATTTCTTCAGTGGAGATTTCCACATGAAGATCTTCCCAGGGGAAGGGACACGAATCTGGAGAGGTGAACTCCTTTCGCATTTGTTCTGACTCAGGATTGTTATTTATATCAATGAATCTTTGATAGAGGGCAAACACCTTTTTAGCTGTATCATTATCCAGAGGCGGAACATTATTTTTATTGGTTTGCAGTTCTTCTCGAACTAAATTTGCGTTAACGGTTGCTATAGACATTACTTCCTCATTTGTAATTAATTTATAAATAATTGTAA
>CAJCIW010000046.1 GCA_903970455.1 Verrucomicrobiota bacterium
TCTCATCGAAAAGTTCCTTGAATTTCATTATAAATATTTCAGCTCACTTATTTATCAATAGCGGGTGATGAGGCTCGAACTCACGACCCTCACGTTGGCAACGTGATGCTCTACCACTGAGCTACACCCGCAAAAAAATACTAATAGCGGGTGATGAGGCTCGAACTCACGACCCTCACGTTGGCAACGTGATGCTCTACCACTGAGCTACACCCGCAAAAATACCTAGTAGCGGGTGATGAGGTTCGAACTCACGACCCTCACGTTGGGAACGTGATGCTCTGCCAGTTGAGCTACACCCGCAAAAATGATGTCGAGTATAGCCTAGCAGTTTTTTTTGGATCAAGAAATTGATGAAAATGGGAAGAAACGATGCATTAAGATAACCCTAGTTTTGGAACAGCTTCATAGGGAAAATGTGACCGACCCCCTATCCTGTCTTTTTTGCACGCCCCCCCCTTATTATATCTGCCCACACCTATAAACCCCTTAATGCTAGCGATCCGATCCGAACATAACTCAAATAGGGTGAATGAAATATAAACTATTAACCCACAGCAACTTGTGTATATAATAATTTTAAAGAATTAGCAAATAAACGATTAAAGATCAGCAACTAACGAGCATTATGATTATAAATTAAATGTTGGTTTATTTTAAAAATTATATTTAAATTATATGTACAAACAGTTAAAATTATACTTGAGGGAGTACAAGATCATGCAAATACTCCTGAAAATTTTAATTAGGTAATAATATGAGCACAATAACACCGCAAATTAAAGACCCAGATTCCGATAATTTAGACAAGTATATCACCCAATGGGGAGATGCAAACAAGCGATTCCAAGACGACCGTGATAGTTTAACTGCGCTGATCACCCAGATGATGGCTTTGCTTAAGGGAGGAAAGGTGTCTGAAGCTTTCCAAATCGCTGAAATGGGGGTCATGCCAGGCGCCATGTCGCTTCAAGGCGACTCGATGGGGCAGCTGGCTGCCACGATGAATGTCGGCTCTGCGCTTCAGAAATTCACAACAGACACGCAAAACGACCTAAACCAGGGTTCCAAGATAGACGGTGAGATCCCCAATGGATCCAATCATGAAACCTACGCCGATCAGTTTGTTCAGTTCCTTAAAGATCTTTATGCCAAAGTCAACGTCGACAATCCACCGGACTGGCTCAAAAACATACAAGGGGGCCTTAAACAATCGATCGAGCAGATTTGCCAAGTTTTTGGCGCGTCGAATCCTACCAACCTGTATCCTGTGACAGTCGCTAACGATGTGAAAACATGGATCAACAACCCTTCTACCGTTGACGGAAACGGAAAAACAGGGCAACAAAACATACAGAACCTGCAATCGGGCTTTACGCAATGGAACAACACCGAGTCCGCTCAATCACAAGGACTTCAAGCTCAAGAGCAATTCGCATCCAATGTTTATAATCAATACATGAGCTCTTGTTCGAACTTCTTCCGTGCAGTGCAACAGTTGTCCCAAGCTATGATTCAAAACGAAAAATCACAGTAATAAAAAATAAAGAGGAGAAAAGTATGAATAATTTATTAGCCGTCATGGAAGCTGTCTCTAATTCCGTAGCTGCCGGATCTAATCAGCAACTCGCAGATGGCCTGAGCACTAATATGAATGTCGGTATTGAACAGGGAATTTACAACTATTGGCAAGCAGAAGTGACCTACGACTCGACACAGGTTTCAGACTGGGCAGGAAGGCTTGCCGGGGATCCCGGTGACGCAAAAAATCAAGGGGGTTTAAACCAAGCACAAGCGAAATTCCAAAACGATGAGACCAGTATGCAGACCTACACGCAGCAGGCTGACTCTGCTACCCAAGCGACTCAGAACCAGGCCGGACAAGACGCCTCCACTATGCAGCAAAAAGTACAGCTGGAAGCCGCCGTTAACCAAACACTACAAACCTTGACTTCCATATTGGGACAACACTATTAATCAGGAGTTTCGGATGACAAATTTAAGTAACGCTCAAAATCAATTCCCCGATTTTATTTATACACCAGCATTCCTTTCTCTACCCTCGAATCAAAAAGAAAAGGAACGCGCGGCGTTTGCCCAATTGGCAAGTACCCTCCAAGCCGTTTTAAAAACACTGCCTGAAGAAACCGCTTCAACAGCACAACCGACCAGCATTCCTTCTGACTACGAAATGCAGGAGTCGATTGGCCAGCTCATGGCGCTTCTCACAGATTTACAAGGATTGATCGCCAAACTCGGCACGCAGAATAATCAAGCGAATGCGACGGTCGGCCAGGCACTAGTTACAGAGATGCAAGCCCAGGTCAAAAAGGCGAGTGATCAGCTGCAAAACAAACTTAAAGACCAAAGCCAGCAAGACTTCTGGTCGACATTCACGAAAGTCGTCGAAGGGATTGTCGGTGCCATCGTCACAGGCATCGCACTTCTTTGCGGACAGCCGGAACTTGCGATCATTACGCTCGCCTTTACTGTGCTTGCCCTCTCAGGAGGCATGGATAAGATGACTAAAGGGCTCTCCGATGTGTTAAGCAAAGCTTTAGTGGATATAGGCGTTCCAAAAGAAGAAGCGGATGCCATCGCAAAAGTCTTGGCAGACGTCATCATCATTGTCGCCTCGATCGTCGTCACTGTCGCCACATGCGGAGCGGGCGGAGCGATTGCCGGTCAGGTATTAGCTGAGACAGCGGCAGAAGAAGGTACGGAGATGGCAGAAATCGCCGGCTCACAAGCGGGAGAAGCAGCAGCCGAGGCCGCACCCGAAGCTGTCGAGGCATCAGATTCTTTTGCCCAAAAAGTGGGGAATTTCTTCGAGAATGTTGCAAATAAGATCAAAACGAACAATCCATTCAACAAAATCCCCAAGAATTGGAACCTGGGAATCGTTGCAGGAGCGCAAGCGGCCGGTTCGACAAACTTCGGCCAAGACTTCATGGCCTCTGTCCTGGTCCACATGAAGGACAAGAATACAAAACAGATCCTAGAAACGACCTTGGGAATCCTGATCAGTTTGCTCACAGCGCTTGCAGGAGCAGGAGCAGGAATTTCTGTGGCATCAGGCCCCAGCTTCTATTCGTTTAGCAATATAACCAAGCCTATGGTGGTGCTCACCGGGTTGCAAGTTGCCGCAGGAACTGCGCAGGTCTCCGGAGAAGTCGGACTCGGGGTGACCTACGGGGAATTGGCTAGCAATATCGACGGGCAAGGGGAAACCCAGTCCCTATTGACCATGCTTCAAGCTCTGGTTCGAATGAACAGCGGGCAGGCCGATGCTGATACTAAAGCGCTCGGTTCCAAGATGAAAGCCTGGGGCTCGGAAATAGCCGCCTTAAGCCATAACTTAAATGCCGCAGAAGCTGCGGTCGCTCGCGAATTGCAAGCATAAAAAAACTAAAAAAAGGAGTTTAATCGATGACAACTACCAACAATGCTATTTCTACCCCACCTGCTGCAACCTCTTCTCAAGGGTTCAGCTCGATGAATCAGCTCGACAGCGGCCCTGCCGCACTTCTCTACACTTTGGCAAACAAACTGATTCAAGTTTATAACCAGCTTCAAGAAAGCTACAATGAGATGACCAAGGCGGAAGTTTCCGTCCAACAAAGCACCATCGCCGCTTCTGCTCAAGAACAACGGAGCACAGCATCGGCCGAAGCAGCTGGCTACTGGTGCCAGATGGGAGCTACTCTTGCAAGCGCTGCCGTCACTGCAGTATCAGCATTCATGGAAGGGAAAAACAATGTCGAGAACAATGTGAAATTAGCTGCACAAGATGCACAATTGGGCAAATTGAACGCCCTCGAGAAAATCGAGCCAAAGGCACCAAACATCATTGTCGAAGAAGAAGAGACTGCGGCTCTGCCTACCTCCCCTGCTCAAACTAGAGCGCTTGCGATGAAAAATGGAAAATTCGAGTTCGCTGATGATGCAACTCTGACTGCGGATCAAATCGCTGCAAAAAACCAGGAAGCAATCGACGCGATGAAACCGAAGCAATACGAAAGATACAGAAACAACCTGCAATCTAAAATTGAAGCTCAAGAAAGAGCCAAAAATACAACAACCCTTAACTTGAACCGTAATCAGACCGATTACCAGCAAAAAACTCAAATCGCTAATAACATTTTTAATACTGCTGCTCAAGGGGGACAGGCGCTCAGCAAAAACCTGTCTGGAGAACATCAAGCGGGTCAGCAAGTCGCAAGCGGCGTGACCTCCATGGCGAGCAGCACAGCAGATAATACGCGGGGAGAGATCAACAAGTATGACAAAGCCGGCGATTTATATGCCTCTGCGAGACAAGGTGCACAGGCGTACGCGAATACCTAATCTCTCTTTCCAATAGGAAAGCGCTTACTGGCCGTTGCCGTTCTGGCAACGGCTTTTTTTAGAAACGCATCCACTTCGATTTTTTGGGGCCTTTCTTTTTTTCGGCTTTTGGTTTTATCGATTCCGGAGATGGCTTTTCTTCCACCTGAAGAAGCTTCACCAGATCTTCTCCCGCTTTAGCAAGCTGGATTCTAGACTCTTGCATCTTCCTCCATTGCTCGGGAGTAAAATTTGCAGGGTTTTCTGAATCGGCGATCAACTTTTCTTCACTTAATCCCGACCGTTGGCTCATGATTTTTGTGTGTTCCTGCATCTGCTCATACAACTCCTTCATCATACGGAGAGCGGCTTTTTTGTCCTCTTCATCGCCTTTAATTAGGACTTCTTTTAAATGCTCAATAAATTCAAGAGACTTTTGAAAAATTTCCTCAACTGTCGTCCCTTTCCCTTCTGCAGCCTGGGTATACATAAAAATCAGTCGAGAAAATTCTTCCTGGAGCATAAATTCACGATTTCATCCAATTCGATTTTTTTCCTTTTTTCTCTTTGGGCTGCTTGCCACCCGCTTCTTTTTCTTCCGGTTGGTCTCTACCCATTTTTCCAAGAGTTTTAGCAAGATCTTCTCCCGCATGAAGAATTTTTTCCTTCGATTCCTGGATCGCCTTCCATTGCTCGGGAGTGAAATTGGCAGAATTTTCAGCGTAATCGACCAGCTGATCTTCAGAAAGGCCGGAGCGCTTGGTGATTTTTTCCGTTTCCAGCATCATTTGCTGGTACATTTCGCTCATCATCGCCATCGCTTCTTTTTTTTCTTCGGGCGAGCCTTTTTCTATCTGAGCTTTGAGTTGCTGAAAGAAAGTCAGGGATTGGCCGAAAACATCGCCGAGATTGATCGATTTCCCCTCCGCCCCTTCCTGGAATAGCTTTAATAGCCTTTCATACTCATCTTTCAACATAAGACTCCTGCAAGCTTTGCCGCCTAAGAGGGTATTGTAAAACTCATTCCCCTCTAGAAAAGGATCTTTTCGGCATCTTCAAAAAGTCCGGCCTCGCGCATATCACCGTCCCGATATTTGGCTCGGCCGGACTTTTCAAATCTCCTCGAAAATCTCTCTTTTCTAGAGGGAAAGCAATTTTACAACACCCTCTAAGAGACTGACCAAAAAGGGACGAAGCCTGGGTTTGTGGTCAGTCTCTAAAAGGTGATTATAACCCTTTTGAATTTCATTTTATATCATTTAATTACCGGCAACTCGGATTTAAAATAATAAATGCCCGTAAGGAATTTACGATCATAGATTTACTAGATGATTTTTTGAGTTGCTTTAAACACTTCGAAAGATTAAACCTGTGGTGGAATGGGTAAATCTACAAATGCAAAACGCGCTGGAACAATTGCTCACCACTTTGGCTGAAGAATTGGAGTTCGATGAAATCCCAAAAAAGGAAGAAGGGAACGTTTACCATCTCTCCTTGAACCCGGAAATTTCGATTGCGATCCAGCAGATCGATCCCGGGGTTTCCTTTTTGGGAAAAATTGGGGCTTGCCCGACTTTAAAAAGAGAAGATTTGTTCATCTTATTGATGAAAGGGAATTTCTTAGGTCAGGGCACAGGCGGCGCCGTGATCGGTTTGGATGGAAATGAGAATTTCTTGACACTCTCTTCCGTTATCCCGTATGACATGAACTATAAAATGTTTAAAGATGCTCTAGAGGGGTTCGCAAATTATCTCGACTACTGGAGAGAAGAACTCGTTCGCTACAAGAAAGTATGATCTAAAGGGAATAAATGGCTGGTTATCTCATTGCTGAGGAAGGTCCTTTAGCAGGCCTGGTTGTCCGCTTCGAAGAAGGGGAGGAATGGGTTCTTGGACGGGATCCGGATGAGGTAACGCTCGTCCTCGAAGACCCGATGGTCTCGCGCAAGCATGTCATTTGCCGACTCACTGCGGAAGGGTACATCCTTGAAAACTTAAGTTCGGTGAATCCAGCGACCCAAAATGGAAAAGTGATCACCGAGCCCGTCCTTCTGCGCGAAGGGGATATTCTCCAGATCGGCACCACTTTTTTTCGGTTTACGGAAAAAACACCTGCGTCTGGTGAGACCTCCGAAGAGTCCCCCCTCGACCGCGAGACGGAAGTCGTCGAAGATAAAGAAGATCTATCCTCGGTAAGCGTCGAAGCCGGAGGGGAAGTGCGCTGGCTGCTCAAGGTGGTTTCAGGCCCCAATAGCGGAGCTGAATTCGGGATGCAGCGCGGCTCGACATACATCCTCGGGAAAGACCCCAATCTCTGCGATATCGTTTTTCAGGATTTAAGCGTATCCCGGCAGCACGCACGCCTCATCGTCGATGAAGAAAACACCATTTTTATTGAGGACTTAGGCAGCCGGAATGGAGTTCTGATCAACGGCGAGCTGATCCAGGAAAAGCACCCCATTTCTTCCCAAGATCTCATCGCTTTGGGGACGACGACATTTTTGATGATCGACCGGGAGCAGATCCACGAGACGATTATTTCACCACCAACAGTTCCGGCCATGAACGCCCAAGAGCGCCCTACAACTACCCCCGCCATGGAAGAAGCTGCTGCAGTAAAGCGCGACTGGAGAGAGCTGGTCATCCCCAAAAAGCATCTCATCTTCGCCGGGATCTTCGGTCTTGCGTTGATCGGAGGGATTGCCAGCACGATGGCGCTTTTCCGGACGAAAGAGGTCGTTGTTAAAATGCCGGATGAGTCTGAGGCGATTCAAAAAGCAATTGGAGGGTTTGAAGAGATCCAATTTTCCTACAATCCTGCGAACGGGAAAGTCTTTTTAGTCGGACACGTCCTCACAGCGATCGATAAACAAGAGCTGGTGTACAAGATCAACAATCTTCCCTTTGTGAAATCGATCGATGACAATGTAGTTATCGATGAGTATGTTTGGGAAAATATGAACGCATTAATGATGAGCAATTCCAATTGGATTGGCGTTTCTATTTATTCTCCAGTCCCAGGAAGATTT
>CAJCIW010000047.1 GCA_903970455.1 Verrucomicrobiota bacterium
AAAAATACAAACAGAATTTAATCGATTCCAGGAAATTTCCGGACGTGAAGGTGCAGATCCTCCCTGCCCAGACCTTTTACCCCGCTGAAGAATACCATCAAGAATATTATCAGAAAAATCCGGTTCGGTATAAATATTACCGTTATAACTGCGGCCGCGACAAACGGCTCAAGCAGCTTTGGAGTAACAATCAGAGTAACCATTGACTCTAATCGAGGGTGTCTCTAAATTAAGCTCAAGCACCGCAAATTTTTCGAATATCGGGGCAGGTCCATGCGCTATCTGCGCGCGTTTTGCTTAATTCTTTGCAACTTAGCATTTATTACCTCGTGCTCAGCTGGAAAACGGCCTTCTTATCACGGCGTCCAGGGAAGCTACGAGGCGAGTACGATTGCGTCTGCAGATGCGTTGAAGCCTTTGATCATTTTGGATGCGGGACATGGGGGGACGGATGAGGGAGCCAAGATCAACACCTTCATGGAAAAGAAAATCGCTCTGACGACGGCATTTTTGACGAAGAAACATCTCGAAGAGCTGGGCTACCGCGTGATCATGACACGCAGCCGCGATCTTTATCTGCCGCTTCAAAGGCGCGTGTTGATTGCGAATAAAACCAAAGGGTCTTTATTTGTCAGCGTGCATTTCAATTCATCGCCCAGTGCTGAAGCGAAAGGGATAGAGATTTTTTACTATGATTCGAAAGAGATGTGGCGTTCGAGAGCCTCTAAACGTTTGGCCAATTGCATTCTCTACCGGGTGGTCGATCAGACCGAGGCGATTTCGAGAGGTGTCAAGCAAGGCAATTTCCATGTGATCCGCGAAACCGACATGCCTGCAGTGCTTGTCGAGGGCGGTTTTATCACCAATCGAGAGGAAAGGACAAAGCTCCGCGACAAGAGTTATCTTGACCGCTTGGCTATAGGAATTGCACAAGGCATAGATAAGTATATGAAAATGTAAACGTCCTCGGCGCGAGTTGAACGCGCGACCTGTCGCTTAGGAGGCGACCGCTCTATCCACCTGAGCTACGAGGACAGAAAGAGTAGGCATTTTATAGTAGCCAGCAATGGCATTCAAATATAATCGGAGGAAAAATGGTTCAAGCAACAGCAGATATCGGATTAATTGGCCTGGCGGTCATGGGCCAGAACCTCGTGCTGAACATGAACGACCATGGTTTTACCGTTGCTGTTTTTAACCGCACGGTCTCCAAAGTGGATGATTTTCTAGCTGGTCCAGCTAAAAATACCCATGTGATTGGCGCGCACTCTATGCAAGAGTTTTTTCAAATGTTGAAGAAACCGCGCAAAATCATGCTCATGGTCAAAGCGGGGCCTCCCGTCGATGACCTGATAGCGGAAAGCCTGCCATTTTTAGACAAGGGCGATATTCTCATCGATGGGGGCAATAGCCATTATCCCGATACAGAAAGACGGGTGAAGGAATTGAAAGAAAAGGGGATTTTATTTGTTGGAACGGGTGTTTCTGGAGGAGAGGAAGGGGCCCGCCATGGGGCTTCAATCATGCCGGGAGGCAACCCGGATGCGTGGAATGCCGTTAAACCGATTTTGCAAGGGATTTCAGCGAAGGCAAAAGAAGATGGACTCCCTTGCTGCGAATGGGTGGGCGACGGCGGGGCCGGCCATTACGTGAAGATGGTCCATAATGGGATTGAATACGGCGACATGCAGCTGATCGCGGAAGCTTATTTTTTGCTTAAAAATCTGCTCGGCTGCTCGGTGGATGAAATGCATGCGATTTTTGAGGCTTGGGACAAAGGGTTTCTCAATAGTTTTTTGATTGAGATCACGGCGCAGATTTTCACGCACCGCGATAACGACGGCAAACCGCTGCTCGACAAAATCCTCGATGTCGCCGGTCAAAAGGGAACAGGAAAGTGGACCGGTATCAGCGCGCTCGATCTCGGCATTCCGGTAACGCTGATCGCCGAAGCTGTGTTCGCTCGTTGTCTTTCTGCTTTGAAAGAGGAACGGCTCCAAGCGGAAAAACTGTTTCCTTCTCCAGCGGTGAAGTTCAGCGGCGACAAAAAGAAGTTCATCGACGACATTTCCCAGGCTCTTTACGCATCAAAGATCATCAGCTATGCGCAAGGCTTTATGCTCATGCGCTCTGCGGCAAACGAGATGAAGTGGAAGCTCAATTACGGGGCGATCGCATTGATTTGGCGCGCGGGATGCATCATCCGCAGCAAATTTTTAAACGACATTAAGAAGGCCTACGATAAAAACTCTGATTTGCCCAATCTATTGTTCGATGAGTTCTTCCGCGGAGAGATCATGAAAGCTGAGCCTGCCTGGCGCCGCGTGGTGGCAAAAGCCGCGGAGCACGGGATTCCTGTTCCCTGTTTTAGCACCAGCCTGGCATTCTTCGATGGTTACCGTACCGGCCAGCTTTCTGCCAATTTAATCCAGGCCCAAAGAGACTTTTTCGGAGCGCACACTTATGAGCGCGTAGACCAACCCCGGGGCAAATTCTTCCATACCGATTGGTCCGGCACCGGCGGCAAAGTGACCTCCGGGTCTTATAACGTGTGAGTTAAACAGCTCTCACTAATTTATTCCCCCTCTATCCTCCTAACAGGAATTTTTTTTCTTTGGATTATTGTTGATGCAGTTTAAAATCAATCGAAAAAAAAGAGAGAGGGGTAATAATCTGACAATTTCAAAAACAACTTCATGCAATTCTATTCAACAACAAAATTATAATTCAACAGTGCAAGGGCCTTTAAGCGATGCCCAGCAAACACAGCGTGGCATGATTTCCATTTTTAAACGGAGCACGGGAAAAGTGGGAACAGATAGCCATTATTCATTTGGGGAAATAACGATTGAAAATGGGACAAAACTTCTAAAGGTATCGCCTGATGATCTGATCTATTTTTGTAGAATACGAGATCAAGATCCCCAAAAATTCATGGAAATTGAGCTGCCATCTTCTCTGTTTAAGCAAGCCAGACAAGGTGACACGGTCCATTTCACA
>CAJCIW010000048.1 GCA_903970455.1 Verrucomicrobiota bacterium
AGACGTGTGCTCTTCCGATCTCATCGGCGGCGCCACAGCCAAAAGCCGCCAATCGCTCGGCATCGCCATCGTCGGCGGCCTGATCTTTTCCCAAATCATGACGCTCTACCTGACCCCCGTGATCTACACCTACATCGAAGAGCTCCATGAGAAACTCACTAGAAAAAGAAAGAAAAACGAACCTGAAGAGGGAATGCCCAGAACTTAGCGCTCCGTTTGGTTTCCAACTCTACTCTCCCATTTGAAAGAGATTTTTCAGTTGCAATTCTGGGAGCTCCGATAAGTGCTGCACTCCTCCTGATCGAAGAGTGTTCCACGCATTCAAAATTCCCCATTGATTGACATAGGCATGCAATCTAGCAATCTGATGATCGCGCTCTAAGGCCGAGAAATCTTCAACGAAGGCATTCATTTCATGAATTAGCTGATTGTAATTAGTAGAATTAAAAGCTTCGACTTGAGTTTTTGGCGTATCGGATTCCTCGACCATCTTCTTGAGTTTTCCTTTAAAGAGATTTAATTTTTGTTGAAATGCTACCCATTGACATTCTCCTTGGTAAAGAAGTACGCCGCATGTCTTCGTCTCTTGAATCTTATTCTCGACGATTTGAGCGAGCTCTTCAGTAAAGTTCTCGAGTTTTTCCTTTCGTCGGTCCGCCTCTGCTTTCACACTGTTCTCTCTAAAATTCTCTTCGACCTGCAGAACTTCCATATTATCCAATGGGGCAACATGAGGAGAAGGAGAGCAAATGAGTTTGAGGTCCTCCGCTGAGAAAATTCCTATTTTCTCGAAATGTCCCGAGCGGCACTTAAGTTTTTCTAAATAGTCTTTTTCGATTTGGATTCCAAGATGAGCGAGCAATAAAGGATGATTGATTGGGGGCAGATCATCCAAATATTCTCCGATTGCTTCAGCCTTTTGAGTAGGCGATGCGCTTTGTCGTTGTTGATCGTAGAAAGCATGTTCAGCGCATCCCCAATAGTCATTTGCAAAAGGCTTGCAAATTTGATAGAGCTTTCCGTAGATCGCATTTTTAGCTGTTCTTGGCATTCTTGAAAACCGTTCAAGGGCATCGCCAACCATTTGTCGATTTTCGTTTTTTAACAATTCTGCGATCTCTTCAAAGACCATGCGGTGATCCGCTGTAAAATCCTTGATTTCGATGGGACCGTTATAAGAGCATGAAATGAGCTTTCCTTGAGCAAACGCAACGCAGTAAGCCGCGATCGTATGTCCTTTAAGAGTTTGTGTGCAGGCGCCCGTTTCTAAATCCCAGATTTTGATAGTGCTGTCATAAGAGCCTGAAATGAGCTTTCCTTGAGCAAAGATAAGGGAGTGAACCTTGTCATGGCCTTGAAGGGTTTGTGTACAGGCGCCCCTTTCTAAATCCCAGATTTTGATGGTGCGATCAAAAGAGCCTGAAATGAGCTTTCCTTGAGCAAAGATAAGGGAGTGAACCGTGGCCTGATGGCCTTGAAGAGTTTGTGTACAGGCGCCTGTTTCTAAATCCCAGATTTTGATGGTGCCGTCACCAGAGCCTGAAATGAACTTGCCTTGAGCAAAGGTAATGGAACAAACCCCGTCCTGGTGACTTTGAAGGGTTTGTGTGCAGGCGCCCCTTTCTAAATCCCAGATTTTGATGGTGCCGTCACCAGAGCCTGAAATAAGCTTTCCGTGACCAAAGGCTACGAAGCGAACCTGGGGATAGCGAAGGGTTTGTATGCAGGCGCCCCTTTCTAAATCCCAGACTTTGATGGTGCCGTCACCAGAGCCTGAAATGAGCTTTCCTTGAGCAAAGGCAATGGAGTCAACTGGGCGCCGATGCCCTTGAAGGGTTTGTGTGCAGACGCCCGTTTCTAAATCCCAGATTTTGATGGTCCTGTCATCAGAGCCTGAAATGAGCTTTCCTTGCTCAAAGATCACGGAGCGAACCCCTATCGTATGGCCTTGAAGGATATGGGAAGCATAGACTCCGTTGGTAAAGTTTGAATTAAGTTTGAATAGTGCTTGGTAGGCATCCCGGCAATTCTCAATGGCGCTCGAGTCAATCGCTGGAAAATGATGAGATATGAATAAGCGCCAATCACAATCATTCACCATCTGACGCCATTGTCTGGAAACTCGAGCACTTCTTCCAATTTCCTGGCCATTTGAGTGCGTGAATATTTGGCTGACTATATCCAAAGGCATCTGCAAAATAGGCGCATCCTGCGATATCATGGGAGCAAAGCTTGTTGAATGAGTTGTTGTAATCTGGCTCATAATTATTTTCCTGTTTTTATTAATTATTATTAAATAATGTAATTGATTCTAGCTTTATAATTTACGCCACTTTAGAGGCATCCTCTGAATTAGGATCATTTGCTTTTCGCGCGTTTTTTAATTTTGGTGTGCTTTCGCATAGGCTATGATTCGAGCCATTATTCACCCTTAACTGACTTAAACTTCTAAACTTTAATGTAATGTCTAACATTCATTATATTAAAAATGTTAATTTATTTCATTAAAAAATTGAATCAATTTAGAGGCAAACCAAAATAGTTCATTAACAAATGATAATTTTAAATATGCGAGAACTAGACCCAGAAAATCACTGGGTTAACAGGACGATTGTTCTCGAAATACGTCAAAAAAAGTATTTCAAATCTAGTGGTCCTTAAAGAAAGTTTTTAAAATAATTATTGACGTGCTATAGTCCGTAACTTTTCTATTAATTTAGAGGAGTTATGGGAAGAAAAGTTGAATACGAGGTGGTCCTTACTGAGAAGGAAAAGGACCACTTAAGAAAGAACACTTTCGCAGGGAAATGGAGCGTAAGAACTGTAAAAAGGGCTCAAATCCTTCTTAAGGCCGACAAAAGTAAAAACACAGCAATGGAAGAACAGGACATAGCTCGTGAAGTGGGCTGTAATGTGTCCACTGTCAGAAATTTGAACCTCCCTCGCCTAAAGTTGAGGGAGGTTCAATGAGTCATTGCTGCGTCAAATCTGCACTCAAGAGCCTGAATTAATATGGATGAGTTTCAGGCTAGAAATTATCTCAAAAACTTTTGTTGCGGACCACTGTACCCATCCTAGAAAATAACTGCATTTCACCAGTGTTAAAGCTGGCGTAAGTCCGAAACGAGCGTTTCAAGGTCGAGGATGAAAAGCATCGAAGGCTTCATTGAGATGGCGCTGGCTGATATGCGTGTAGCGGTCTGTCGTGGCGATGTTGGAGTGGCCGAGCATTTCCTGAATAACGCGGAGATCGGCACCGTTTTCCAGAAGATGGGTCGCGAAGGAATGACGTAACGTATGCGGCGAAATTTCTTTGGTTACCCCTGCAAGGTTGCCATAAAACTTAATCCGCTTCCAGACCAGCGTGCGGTCGATTCTTTTCCCCTTTTCGCTGACAAATAGAGGCACCGTTTTTTGATCGGTTCCATCCTGGCGGAAATGCACCAGATAATAATCGATCGCTTCGACCGCGATTTTTGCAATAGGGACAATCCGTTCTTTACCCCCTTTGCCCATGACGCGGACTGTCAGATCGTCAACATCCTGCAAATTCAGTCCGCATACTTCGGAAACGCGCAGCCCTGAAGCATACAGGACTTGAAGAATTGCCTTATCGCGCGCGCCAATCGATGTTTGGGTATCAGGGGCATTTAATAAGCTTTCAACTTCCGACACAGTCAACACTTCAGGGATCAGCTCCCACATACGCGGGGAATCGAGATGAACAGTGATGTCTTTCTCAACCAGTTTTTCCCTCTTCACAAAACGAAAAAACGTTTTCATGGCAACGATCAAACGGCACACAGAACTCGCAGCATAATTCTTGCCCCTTAAATGCGACAAAAAGGCAAGAATGTTGTCTTCCTGAACACCCTCCAAGGAGGAAATGCCCTGCTTTTCGAGAAAAGTGAAGAGCATCCCGAGATCACGACGGTACGAAATGAGAGTATGATGAGCCAGGCCCTTTTCTGAACCCAAATAGGAGAGAAAATCTTCAATCGATTGCTGCATGAGATCAGCCTAGAAGCTTTCTAGTTTCTAGGCAAGATACTCATAAAGTTTTTTGAATTTTCATAAGGATTTCTTTGACTTGCTGCATAGAAGGTCTGAGTTTTGGGTCAGCGGCTAAACATTTTCCGATCAAATCGTGCATGTGGGAATCATCATTCCAATTCATAAGCGTATCGTTCGGATAAGCAAAATCAGATTCTAAATGCCCTGCAGGAGGATTAGGATGGAACACATGCCATAGGCAAAGGCCTAGCTGATAGACATCTGTTTTGTCTGTTCCGATTCTCATCGAATTCGTCTTTTGTTCAGGGGCGCGCGTCCTCGTATAAGTAAAAGCAGGGGATCCAATTGTATTGCAAACACCAAAATCGCCCAGTTTCCCCCGTTTGCTTTTGATTAGGATGTTGCTCAATTTAATGTCATTATGAGAATAACCATTAATATGCATATATGTAAGAGCATCAGCAATATCTAATAAAATTATTAACCTTTCTTGTTCATTCATTTTTTGGGAAAAATTTAACAGTGTATCATCGCACGCTTCTTCGTAGATCGCAATTTTTGAACCATTGGCATAAGTTGCAAAAAAATAGACTTCGACAATGGAAGGATGCGCGAACGCAGATTGCAGAATTAGTTCTCTCTCTGTGAGCTTAACGCGAATGGCCGTTTCTCTTTCCGGGACTTTTAGAAGTTTTTTGTAGACGGCAGGAGTCGCTTCCCCAGAAAGTTTAATCCATTTCGCACTAGACACTTTTTTGTGGTACCCCTTTCCTCGAAATGCTTTCAAATGTAAAAAGACGCCCACATTGTCGCTGTATCCTATGCCTACGGGAGCTTGACTCATTTTTCTCGTCAATTTGGTGTAGTTTTGCGAAGAGGGTAAGAATGGCGGTAAAAGCTGGAGCGGATTGGGCAACGAGTCATTGATATAGCGAAACCCTCCCAGATCGGCGGGCTGGGGAAATGAATCCATAAGATTATCATAACCAGGGACTTGCAACAAGTTTTTGATCGACATGTTAAATAAACCTATTCAATTACAACTTAAATAAATAATTATAATATATTAAATTATTAAAGTCAATGGATACAAGTAACTGATAATCAGTTTAACACAGAATACTTATACAACCGATAATAGCAAACGCCATTGATAGCGAGCCATAAAGCGCCGACGATGCAGGCCGCAATGATTGGAGCTAATCCTCCGCCAAGGAAAAAGACCAAGCTGACTGCAATAACCGCAACAATGGAAGAAATTAAAATGGCCAGTTTATCAAAACGCCCGGGAGCAGCTTCTTGGAACTCTTTAATCAGTTCATAACCATCGTAAATGAGCCAGCCCAGAGACGTAGCTAGGCCGATTGCCGTCGTAACGATAATCCCAATAGGTCCTGTGAATATAAATGCCGCTACTGTCAAAGCTAGACCAATGGAGATAAGCACCATACCGATGGACGACCACACGACCTTCTTTAAGCTTGCATTCAGCACAGCTTCGATCACCTCATTCGCTTCAGCCGGACCTTTTTCCCGTATTTGTTTGATAGACTCACTATCGATCAAGCGTTTCAAATGCGCTTCTTTTCTTTGCAGGAGAAGGCTGGACTTTTCCTCGACTTTCGCATCGAGATGTAGGGAAGACAAAGCTTGATTCTCAGGCTGCGCTCTCAGTTCCGTGCGGATTTCTTCTTTTTCCTGAGTGGATACTGTTGCGAGCTTTTTCAAATGTTCAAGGGCTTTGGTAGGGCGTTCCGGCTCCTGCAGATTGGGGTCTTGCAAAATGGCGTCCAGCTCTTTGCGAAAGAGCCTCTGATCATTAAGTTTGATTCCAATGGAGATTGCGGCCAGAATCGAAACGATATTAAAACATGCGCTTCCGATACTACCCAAAGTACCGGCGATCACAGAGACAGCCTTTGCCGATGTGCTCAGGGCTGCGAGGGATAAAGCCCGAACGGGAATATAGACAGCTCCCCCAATTGTTTGCGCAGTGCCTTTCACCAACTTCAGCTGGGCCAAAGTTTTACCCGCTGTGTCATTCACCTTCTCCGCAGTTCTGATTTCTATCAGAGCGCTATTGACATCTAAAGCCCCCGAGATCGCGCTAAAACCTGTCGTGAACCCCAATGCGGTTAATGCCGCCGCAGATTCTGTACCATAAACTTGGTCGTAAGTTGAAAAAGCCTGTCTCATATTGGCCGAAAAATCGGCAAGGACGTCTGCCCCGCTGAGCACTAAAGGACCGAGTAAAGTTCCTTCTCGAGCTACACCGGCATCATTGACGTGGGGTTTTGCCGCTGAAGGGATAGTGCGATTAAAAATTTCGGTTGTTTGAAAGACGATGTTATTCGGCACCGTTATTGTGAAATCCAAGTTTGAAGAAGTATATTTTTGACTTCTCCAGCCTGTAGATAAATCAGGATAGGAAGCACCCACTGTGAGTGTAAAATTTAAACGTGGATTCATTGTTGCCATAATTTCCTGCCTCACGCAAATTATAACAACGATTAATAATAACAGGAAGTGTATTAAATATTATAAACAAAACAATTAAAGTATATTT
>CAJCIW010000049.1 GCA_903970455.1 Verrucomicrobiota bacterium
CTCGTTTGGAATGAACTGGCTGAAGAAATTCAAAGCGGACGATCAATCCGAATGGGAGGCTTGGGAAGAAAGCCTCCCGGCGCTAGTTCCGGCCAAGCGAGCTAAAGGATTTTTGGTTCACGAAGAACCACGCCGGCGCGCCGGCGTTCCAGAAGAGTGGATAAAGAAAATTAAAAGTTTTTGAGTAGATTGCTATAGTTGTCAGGTTTTGCTACCTCCCCACGCCCCCCATATTCTTTTCGCAATCCCATGAGAAGATTGCCCAGCCGATTTTCTCCCGATCCATCTGCATTGTCACTCCAAAATGGATCCTCCCCTTTCTTTTCAGAATGGGAAGAGAGATAAAAATTGCCTGTCAACAGCAGTTGTTGTTTAAGGGAAGGATTTTGGCCAAATTTTGCACGTAAGATATGAGCCATCGTCTCTTTCCGCTTCGGAAACCATTCGTCCGTATGCGCTTCCCACTCCTTGTAATGATGAAGAGAAAGAGCGTGAGCCTCTTCGGCATTTAAAGTCGTCAATTGCTCTAACAGCTCAGGATAGTGTAAAAACTGCTGAGCGATGTAAGCTGAGGTCGCTGAAAGATAATCGCGCCCCCCAAACTCAAACGACGTGGCGTATTCATTATTGAGAAACTCAAATTCCGGGTCGCAATCTGCCCGAAAAAAAATACAACCTGGCGTTGGTTTTACATCCTCAGAATTTTCACAAAAAATGTCATCTGCCGTTGCCGTTTCAGTTTTTTGAAATTGAGTTTCAGCAAACACATCCCGCAGCGCATAAAGCTCCATCCGTTTCTCAGTATCATAGGGTCCCTTACGAGTGAATTCTTCTGTGCAGCACAACTTAAGAGTCTCGAATAGTTTGTCGTAGCTCATTTTTTCCAATTGTGGGGCCATTTCGATTTGTTTTTCAAAATCATGAGTACTTAAAATTCTGACTTGAATCGCATTCACAAGCATGTCAAAAGGCGCTTGCTTGTATGAGGTCTTATGGAACTCATAAGTCTTTCTATTTTCCGGTTTATCTAATAGTTGATCCCATTTTTTTTCGGGCTGGACTCCCCCACCGAAATGCTTGGCAAAGTAGTCTGTGACATGGGTATGCCCATTCATTTGGGCCACTTGTCTGGGAGAAACATAATCGAGGGATTTTCCACTGACTTGATTGCCGAATTTCCCAATGCTATAGGCGTCAATATCGCCAAATTTTTCTTCTTCGACAATCTCTTTGCATTTTTTTAAGTCGCCAACTGCTGCTGCGTAGAATATTCTTTCGAATGAAACGAGAAACTTTCGTTCTTCCTCTGATCTACCTAAGGTGTCATGGATTTTGTATTTCTCTTGCCTCTCGGGCATGTCGCAAACGACGTAAGAACGACCGGTGTCAAAAGGAATAATGGTATTCCCATGCTTATATCCGACTCCCTGTGCCATAAACTCCTCCCATTTTTTAAGTAAAAAGTTTAGCGTAGCCAGTTTTTTAATTGCAATTTCTAAAGCACTAGAATAAATAGAAATCAATAGAGAACCGGAGGAGGGATGAAGCTGTGCTTGTTTTGTTTTACTCTCGTATTGGGAGTGATGGGTCAAATCGATGCTGTAACGCCTAATGATGCCTTGCAGAGATTGAAAGATGGAAACCAACGTTTTCTATCCGGAAAAAGAAATTGCAAGATCAATTATTTGGCTGAATTGGAAAAAGCCAAACAAAAGCAAATTCCTTATGCCGCTATTTTGTGCTGCTCCGATTCCCGCATTCCTCCCGAGCTGATCTTCGATGAATCTTTGGGTAAATTATTTATCATCCGCGTCGCCGGGAATATCGCTTCGGATATCACCATAGGAAGCATCGAATATGCAGTCGAAATATTGAAAGTCCCTCTTGTCGTTGTATTAGGACACGATTGCTGCGGGGTGCTCATTGCGGGCCTTAAAGGGATGCAAGCCCATCTTCCTCCTTTTGTAAACGATCTTTTGAACCAAGTGTCCCGCTCGGTCATGGAAACCAAAAAACAATCGGACGACTTTTCAGTCGAGCTCCCTAAGGCGATAGCCCTCAATGCAGAGCTGCAAATGCAAGAGCTTTTAGATAAAAGCGAAGTGCTCAAAGAAGCTGCCGACTCAAACACCACCCTTTTCAAGGCAGCTATTTTTCATTTTGACGGACAAATCGAATGGTGTCCTTGTACTGGAGAGAAAAGCCCTATAAACCCAGGTTAGAAGACAGCCTCATCAGGAGTGTTTTGAAGTTCTCGAGGAGTTTTTTCAACCATCTCAATCTCTTCGATTTCGATTTGGCCTGGGACGACGCCCATCTCTTTAAACTTGCGGGCGGTGACGAGAACGCGCGTTTCGAGCGATCCTATCCCTTTATTGTAATTCTCCACGGCGCTTGAGAGGCTGCGGCCCATTTTTGAGAAATGGGTGGTCATATCGGCCAGCCTTTTATACAAATCCTGGCCCAGTTCATGCAGCTTCTCCACTTGACGCGTTAAATTTTCCTGCTTCCAGCCATACGCCACGGCACGCAGCAAAGCGATGAGCGTTGTCGGCGTGGCCAAGATGACGTTTTGCTCTGCTCCGACCTCAATGAGGGAAGGGTCGTACTCGAGAGCTGCGCTGAAAAACGTCTCGGCAGGAAGGAAAAGGATGACGAATTCGGGCGTCGGTTGAAAGTGCTCCCAGTACGCTTTTTTGCCAAGAGCAGAGATGTGCGCCCTCACTTGGCGGGCGTGGTCTTTAAAACGCTGCAGACGGACGGCCTCATCGTCTGTGTGTATGGCTTCAAGATAAGCTTCCAAGGGGACTTTTGCATCGATGACCACTTGCCTTCCTCCTGGGAGCCGGACAATAAGATCCGGACGGAGGCGGCCCGTATCGCCCATCTCTTGCTGCTGCTCAAAAAAATCGCAGTGGTTCAGCATCCCCGCTAGCTCGACGACACGCCGCAGCTGGATCTCCCCCCAGCGGCCGCGCGCCAGAGGGGATCGGAGCGCCTTGACCAGATTCGAGGTTTCCTGTTTCAACACTTTTTCATTTTCAAACAACGACTGGATTTGGACTTTAAGGGACTCTTGATCCCCTTTCCG
>CAJCIW010000050.1 GCA_903970455.1 Verrucomicrobiota bacterium
TTTTACTTCTACATCAAGCCGTTAACATTCAGTTTGTTAAGCCCGATTTTAAGCATTACTTATTAATAATTAATGACTTAAAGACGTTGGGCAGAAAATCGATTAAATCCGATGCCGTCATCCCATAAGATGTAAGGACCGAAGCGGCATGTTCTCCGGCCAGACCATGGATGTAAACTCCTAACGCTGCAGCCTGGCGAGAGTCGAGACCTTGGGCGATCATCGCGGCGATGATCCCTGTCAGCACATCCCCCGAGCCAGCCGTTGCCATTCCGGGATCCCCTCTGCCGATCACAAGCGGAGAAGTGCCAGGATGAAACAAGATCGTGGGCGCCCCTTTAAGGACAAGCGTCGTTTTCTTTTCTTCTGCATAACCTTGACACATTTCGATTTCGCTTTTCCCCTTCCCCTTTTTGGAAGAAGAAAGGAGAAGCTCCATCTCTCCCCGATGCGGGGTTAACACAGAATTCGGCGGTAATTTCCAGGAGGGGTTTTTAGAAAGAAGGTACAGCGCGTCAGCGTCGATGACCATCGGAAGTTTGACGGCAGATAGAACAGCTTTGAACATTTTTTCTGTTTTTATTGTCCTTCCGATCCCGGGGCCAATCAGCATAGCCTTTGCTCTTTTGGCCTCTTCTTTGATGGGACTTAAATTTTTCCCATCCCACCCTTCCCGAATCACCTCGAAGGGGGCTCCACTTAACTCCGCTTCCATACCTGAAGGATGGAACAGGCGGACAATCCCTGCGCCTGCGCGCAATACAGCATAGCTCGCGAGCAAAGCGGCGCCGGGCATTCCGGGCGAGCCTGCGATCGCAATCACATAACCTGCCTGGTATTTGTGCCGCGTCCTTTTTATGGGTGGAAGCAACATCGCTTCTTCATTAAGCAAAAACGCAAATGCCTTGCCTTGGGCGATATATTTTTCACCGAGGCCAAAACTCGCATAGCGCAATTTGCCGACGTGGTCCCAACCATTTTTGAGAAAAAACCCACTCTTAGGCAGGCCGAGAAAAATCGTTTCGGTGGCATGGATGGCCACGCTTTCCACTTCTCCTGTAGTGCCATTCACTCCAGAAGGAATGTCGATCGCCAGGATGGGCAGCTTCGATCGATGAGCAGATTCGATAGCGAGAGCGAGAAGATCGTCGGCTTTTCCATGAAACCCTGTCCCAACAAGCCCATCGAGGATGATCCCTTTAGAGCCAAATTCGCATGTCTTGCGAACACTGCCACCCAGCGTCCGAAATTTTTCATGCATCTTTTTGCATAGACTGCTGCATTGGTCCAAAGGATAGATATGGACGGCAGCCACTTGATAACCAGCTTCAATGAGTTTGGCGCCCGCGGCAAAAGCATCGCCGCCATTATTGCCTTTGCCGACAAGAAGCGTCACAACTTTAGGAAGCCCATGTTCATGAATAAATTGTTCCGCAGCCATCGCCACAGCATCACCGGCATTCTCCATGAAAGTCTGTTCGGAAACCCCATCTGCATAGGCCATTTTTTCGATCCGCACCATTTCCTGAGCGGTGACGATCTTCAACCCTTCCAAGGCCATGGTTAACCCTCTTAATTACAAATGTTCTTCTTTGATGGCGCGCTGAAGCAGCGATTTGACCGCATCGCGCGGGTTAAGGCCTTCATAAAGAATGGAATAAATCGCTTGCGTGATGGGAACATCGATCTGATTTTTTTGAGCGAGCTGCAAAGCGGAAACACAGGTATACGCCCCTTCGACGACCATGCCGATCTTTTCTTGGGCCGATTGGGGTGGTTCCCCTTCGGCGATCAGGCGGCCGAACATATAATTACGGCTTAGCTTGGAAAGGCAGGTGACGCACAAATCTCCCATGCCGGACAACCCATTCAAAGTTTCCTGCTTGCTTCCCTTTGTGATGGAAAGCTTGCGGATCTCATGCAGGCCGCGCGTCATCAATGCGGCTTTCGTATTATCGCCGAATCCCAGCCCGTCTGATATTCCACAAGCGATCGCGATGATATTCTTCATCGCCCCGCCAAAAGCGACACCGTTCATGTCGGCATTCGGATAAACCCGAAAAAAAGGGGTCCCGAAAATATCGACGATCTGCCGCATCAAATGGGGATCGTAGGAAGCGACGACGACGGATGTGGGCAGCTTTTGAATCACTTCTTCGGCGTGGCTTGGGCCGCTTAAGCAGCAGATATTTTTACGCATCGACTCCCCAAGAACCTGAACCACGACCTCGGGCAAAAGCAGCCCGCTATTTTGTTCAATCCCTTTAGAAGTGATCACGATGGGGCAATTCACTCCACCTAAAGAGAGTACCTGTTCGAACACGGGACGGATCCCTTTCGACGTTACCGATTCGACTAGAAGTTCAGTACCCTCAAGAGCATGCTTCAAATCGGAAGTGAACTCGACCCGATCGTCTGTCTTGACTTTGGGAAGTTTAGGATGCTCCCTATTTTTACTGAGAGTTTTTGCAAACTCTGGATTACCTGTCCACAGAACGACCTCATTCCCCTTGGAAGCGAGAAGGGAAGCCAAACAAAATCCCCACGTCCCAGCGCCTAAATAAGCAATCCGCATGCATTACCCTATATCTATGAGGCTGTTTTTGACCCGATTTTCGACCAGAATAATCCCTAAAACTCGAAAGCTTAATTCGACAGCAGCCACTTATTTAAGCTTAACAAAAACTGTTGCGGATTACAACTTCAGGTTTTCGAGTAATACCAATCGCATTAAATATAATTTTATTCACGAAAATGCAGAGGGAGCTCACGCCTTGACGCCGTTGAGTTAAACAGAAGAAATATAATCTTGATCGGACAAGGGAACGGTTAGTAGCCTTTCTCTTAAAGGCTCGGTAGCATAATAAAAAGCAGGATCGAGTTCGAACGAAGCTGCAGGAGGCATCCTACCTGTCAGAGTTTGAAAGATTTCCCGGTCGTGGAGTAAGAGCGCCCGTTTCACGGAGTCAACGCTTTTTTCTCCAATGGCGTTTTTCAATGGCGCATAGATTTTTTCTCTCGGATAGACGACGACAGCGGTTTTCCGTGCATAATCAAGAAAATCGAAAATGAATCTTTCACATTTCCAGACATGGGCGATTTCCTGGACGAATCCTTTCGCCGTGCCGAGCAGAACAAGGGCTTTTTTTCGCGCGAGGTGGAGAGGCAGCTCGACGTTCATCTGTTGAAAGAGATGTGCAATGAATTGCATCGAGAAACAGAACATGCCAGGACTGGAAAAAGGAAACGCTGAGACGCCGCTGGGAAGTTCTGTGTATTCGATGACTTTCAGCTTTCCCTCCGATTCGATGAGAACGCCCATTTTTTCTTCCGGAGAAAGGCGCTCCACAGCTTTCAAAGCAACGTCCGACTGATTGCGGGCCGCAAACCCGGCAAATTCCAAGTCAAATGGATCGGCCAAAGCGTTATCGACAAAGATCACATTGAGAAATTCAATTCCTCCCTGTTTCCACTTTTCCCAAACCCCTGATGAAAAAAATAGGCGGAGAGCATGCCCATTGCCGTCAGGGCCTTCTGCAATTTTTCCCGGGTGCTCTAACATCCAATCCCCATGATTATCGAGGAATGGAAGATTCTCTTGCATGATGAAGAAAACTTGGCTGGGAGAAAGGCCGAAGAACACATTCTCTTCAAAAAACTTCACCGTTTCGGTGTGGTTCAACGGAGAAGTCACAATGCAGAGGGGTAATGGATGCCCCGACCATGCGCTCGCAGCTTTTGTGCGCTCGCAGAACAGTTGAAACAGGCTTTTATTTTTAATTGGGCTGACGGGAAAACTCCCCTTGGGCCCTTCGAAACCAAGGCGTGTTCCTTGCCCCCCGGCCAGGATTAAACAGCCGACTTTCCCTTGACGCACCAGTTCTTCCCCAATCTTTTTATCTTCAGTATTCCCGCTCAAGGAAAAATGAGAACAGGGCTTCACCTCATTGGGGAAAGTTTTTTTCGGCTGGGACAGCAACCCCTTTTGTAAAACAGAAAGCGCTGAAGAGTATTTTTGCAATTGAAGAGAAAACTTCTCAAGAGCAGTGGAGGAAAGAGATTCTAATCCGATGGAAAGCTCCTGCTGTCCGAGTTGGAATAACATCTCGTGGATGGAAGATTTTAACATAGGGCCTCCCGGAAGAGGGAATGGGCCACAGTTTGCACGTCTATGGTACGCAGATCTTTATCTTTAGCGATGAGAGGCGTGTGGCGCAAAAGAGGATTAGGGGAAGGGACTTTTTGCCGAAGAATGCCTTGCCGTGGATCGGCCCACAAAGAGACGATATCAATATCGAAAGAGACGTCAATGTAATAGGTGATCGATAGGACTCCTGAATCGGGGACTACGAGATAACGGCACCGGTTTTTAATGATCGATAGCATTTCCAAAAAGGAGGTTTTTCCTCTTAAATCGACGATGTGATCTCCTTCAAATACTGAATTTTTAGCAAAGCCGAAAAGAAGGATGTTCATCCCTTTTTCTCTAGCGGCTTGAAAAAATTCTTTCCAATGTGAAGTAGGCCAATTTTTTTCATAGGCATATTGGGTTTCCGTCTGAACGTGGACGCCAATGTAGGTTTCCTTAGAATCTAAAGAAAAACGTTCATGGAACCCATCCCACTCGGGATTCCAGCAGAGTTTCGGAATGAGTTTGCCGATCTGCCACATCAGCCATCGCGTGGGATCAGGGCGTTCCAATATCACATCGAACTCGGAAGAAGATAAACCCGATTTGGCAAGAGTTGCCTGGATATCGAAAGGAGCTCCCCGCTTCCACTCAGGATCAATGAGGACCGAGACTTTCTCCAACATTTTAAAACCATCGGCGAGGTCGGGCCGTGTAGCAAACGTCACTTCCGCATCCGGAATATACTGGCGGATACGAAACGTCAATGCATAAAGGCCTAGAGGAATATCTCCAAGACCCCTATTCCAGCAGATCAAAAAACGGCGACGCCCCGCATTGGCGGCTTTTTTTAACAATGAATCAAAGGGATTGAATCCGTATTTTTTCCAAAGAGTCTTTAGCATTTTACGCAATAATATGTAATTTAGAACGTTTGGCCTGCAGGATTTTAACGATCGCTTCATACACTTCATCAGCCTCAATCCGCTTCATGCAGCGAAAGTCGATCGGGCACGTGCGTTGATAGCAGGGAGAGCATTCAACATGCTTATGGATGAGAGTTCCTGAACGATAGGGTCCCGTTACTACCTCGCTTGTCGACCCAAAGAGAGCCACGATAGGGGTCCCTAGAGCATCGGCAATGTGCATCGGACCGCTGTCATTGGTCAAAATCACATCGCATTGGCTGATTAAGCTGGACAGTTCCCGAAGCGAGGTGATGCCGGCTAAATTGATGACGCGTTCGGGTAAACCGGTGCAAATTTCTTTAACAACCGAAGAGGTCGCCTGATCTCCAAAATAGACAACGTAGACATCTTTATCGCGCAAAAGCCGCTCGGTCACTTCGCGAAACCGTTCGGGCAGCCAACATTTTGCCGATCCGTACGTCGCCCCCGGATTGATGCCGACGATCAGAGCGCCGTCAGGTATCTTATGCTGCTTGAGAAGCGCACGGGCACCATCGATTTCTTTCGGCGACAAATAAAGGCGCGGCGGCGTATTAGAGACCCGTATGCCGAGAGGTTCTATAAGCATTTTATACGTGACGACAAGATGCTGGTTCTGAATGTTCTTAGGGAAAGGAAGGCTTTGAGTCAAAAGAAGTTTACGGCCATTGCACTCATAACCGAGGCGATTTTGCACTTTACCCAGCCAAAACCACCAAGCTGAAGAAAAAGAATGGGTCAATAGAATGCCTAGGTCGTAATTACCTTTCCGTAATTTTTCAATGACGTTCCGCTTTTCTTCTCTTCGGCTAAAACCGCTGGCTTTGCTGAAACAAAACAGCTCATTGATCTCGGGATCTTCTTTCAATAGCTCGCATATGGGAGAGCGGCACATCGCAGTGATGTGTGCTTGCGGATAAGCTTTTCTTAAATCGGAAAGAATTGGCGTAGCCATCACCAGATCTCCGATCCAATTCGGCATGCGCACAATGATGTTCCGCGGCATTAAGCTACGAAGAGATTCCATTGACAAAGACGAAATTCCTAAAAAAAATTATTACCAAATTCCCAGCCTTTTTCAAAGTACCGTCCCCTTATAGTAAAGTCAATCAGTTATTATGATCCTTTGAACCTTTGTCTAAAAAAATACCAAGCGGACAGGATTTTGTATACCTGTAAGATGCGGCTACGCAACGATCGGGGCGTTAGGATTTTTTTTAATTAGAAAGTCGGGTCCTAAGCTGTCCACGATCCTTGTTACTTTGATTTTTGATGAATTTTCTTTTGGGCTTTGATTCGATTCCGCAGGACATAGTTAAATTAGACCAAGGAATCGAGTCAAAGCCCAAAAGAAAAGGCGCAAAAAGCGACATAACTTGGGTTTGGCATAGACTCTAATGTATGGTGATTGTCGCCGGCGTGCCTAGCTGTCCTTGAGCGCCAAAGGCAACGACACTGTAATTATTTTTTGCATTTTTCTTGACGTCATTGTCCACAAATTCAAAAGTATTGGCGCTTAAAGTAGCGATCAGAACGCCGTTGCGGTAAACATAATACCCTAAAACCGTCGGTCCAAAAGGAGCAAAAGAGGGCTGCCACTGCAGGCGATTAGACAACTCGTAGACAACAGCAAAGTCATTCTTTTTTTGGTGGCCGCGGAGATTTTTCGCCGCCGCAATGGAAGGGGTAATAGCAATTCCTTCAGGAGTGAGCCCAACGCCGAATGTAGCGACAATTGCATTTGTCGACGTATCGACAACGGAGACATTGTTATCTGAACCCTCGGTGATATACGCAAATCGACCGTCTGGTGTGATCGCAATCGCAAAGGGCGCTGAAGAGGGAGGAAAAGGAATAGTTGCGACGACCATATTCGTGGACGTATTAATCACAGCTACTTGGTTGTTGAAATTAATTGTCACATAAGCAAATTGCCCATCAGGCGTAATCGCGACGTCCTGAGGATTCTGAGGCAACAAAATATTGGCGGTAAGCATATTGGTGGATGTATCGATCACAGAAACACGCGATCCTGCCGCCACATAAACAAATCGGCCATCGGGCGTAATGGCAACGTCGGAGGGAATACCGGTCGTGACCATGGCAATGACCATATTGGTGGACAAATCGACGACTGAGACATTGACAGATGAACTATTTGCCACATAAGCAAACCGTCCGTTAGGAGTGATTGCGATGCCGAGAGGTCCTGAAAAACCCGATGAAATTGTCGCAATGACCATATTTAGTGATGTATCGATCACTGAAACACTGTTTGAACTGTTATTCGTCACATAGGCTAATTGTCCATTTGGACTGATCGCAACGCGTTGGGGGAGATCTCCGATCCCATCTGATATTGTTGTTACAACTGTATTGGTTGACGTGTCGATCACAGAGACATCGTTTGACACCTCATTTACCACGTAAGCAAACTGTCCATTCGGCGTGATCGCAACGCCATCAGGCCTATCTATTCCGTTTGTGATTGTCGCAACAACGGTATTCGTCGTTGTATCGATCACGGAAACACTATTTGAAGCGAAATTTGTCACATAAGCAAAGTTCGCATGGGTCAAATTTGCCGATAAAGTTAAAAAGAAAAAGAGGACTTGGTATAAGACTTGCTTTGTCATCGAAGGCTCCTTGAGCAAGATTAAAATTGACCATTATCGTCACATGATTTTTTAAAGCAAATTTTTTTTTCAGAGCTTCTCATTCAAAACAAAACCTCACTCTTTTAGGTTTAGAAAGGCGGCGGCTAATCTATTGAGATTGTCGCCGGCGTGCCTAGCTGATCTTGTGTACCAAAGGCAACGACACTGTAAGTATTTTTTGCATTTTTTTTGACGTTATGGTCGACAAATTCAAAAGTATTGGCGCTTAAAGTAGCGATCAGAACGCCATTGCGGTAAACATAATACCCTAAAACTGTCGGTCCAAAAGAAGGAGACGAGGGTTGCCACTGTAGGCGATTAAACAACGCGTAGATAACAGCAAAGTCATTCTTTTTTGGTGGCCTCGAAGATTGCTCGCCGGCGCAATGGAAGGGGTAATAGCAATTGCTAGAGGGCCGCTCCCAACGCCGACTGTTGCGACAGCCGTATTCGTTGAAGTGTCGATGACGGAGACAGAGGAACTACTATATGATGTGACATAAGCAAATCGACCGTCTGGTGTGATCGCAACCCCAAAAGGTCCCGAAGAGCCAGAAATGGTTGCGGTGACACTATTCGTGGATGTATTGATCACATAAATCTGATTGTTGAGAAAACTTACCACATAAGCAAATTGCCCATCCGGCGTAATGGCGACTTCTTGACTATTATTTTGAGGCAACACGATATCGGCTGTTACGCTATTGGTGGATGTATCGATGACGGCAACAGTATTTCCTATGTAATTTGCCACATAAACAAATCGGCCATCGGGCGTAATGGCAACTCCGAAGGGACCCGCACTGGTCGGGACAGTAGCAGTGACAAGATTCGTCGATAAATCGACTACCGCGACATAGTTTGATAAGTCATTTGCCACATAAGCAAATCGGCCATCTGGAGTGATCGCTATGTCAACAGGTCCGTCAAAACCTGATGAAATTGTCGAATTGACTCTATTTGTTGATGTATTGACTACTGAAATACTGCTAGAATTGTTATTCGTCACATAGGCTAATTGTCCATCAGGACTGATAGCAACGCCTTGGGGGATAGATCCCACAGGAATCGTTGTAACGACCGTATGGGTTGACGTATCGATCACAGAGACATCGTTGGACTGTTGATTTATCACGTAAGCAAACTGGCCATTCGGCGTGATCGCAACGGCAGTAGGATGTACACCTACTGTGATTGTCGCAACGACAGTATTTGTCGTTGTATTGATCACAGAGACACTATCTGAATCGAGATTTGTCACATAAACAAAGTTCGCATGGATCAAATTTGCCGATAAGGTTAAAAAGAAGAAGAGAACTTTGTATAGGGCTTGCTTTGTCATCGAAGGCTCCCTGAGCAAGATTAAAAGTGACCATTATCGCCACACGATTTTTTAAAGCAAAAATTTTTTTTCATGACACCTCAATCACAAAAAAACCTCATCATTCTTGGCGTTGATCCGGGAACCCGGATCACGGGGTACGGCGTCATCAAAGTCGGAAGCAGACCTCAATTTGAACCTATCGATTTCGGCTGCATTCGGCCGCCGACCGATGGCTCTGCTGCGCAACGTTATCTCGCCCTTTTCGAAAGTTTGGACAAATTGCTAGATCTGTACGCGCCAAATGCAGTTGCCGTGGAAACCCAATTCGTTTATAAAAATGTGCAAAGCGCGATGAAATTGGGGATGGCACGCGGCGTCGTTCTACTCGCAGCGGCGAGAAGGTCCATTCCAATTTACGAATACGCGCCCAAGAAAGCCAAGCTCGCAGTGGTTGGCAATGGCTCGGCCAGCAAAGAGCAAGTGCAAAGAATGGTCCAGCTTCTCTTGAACCTGTCGAGCATTCCCGAGCCCGAAGACGCTGCCGATGCACTTGCATTGGCGATCTGCCATGCCAACTCGCTCAATTTTCAGGAACGATTATGTACGAATACGTAAAAGGAACTTTGGTCGAGACTTCTTTTTCAAAAGCGGTCGTTGAAGTCCATGGCATAGGCTACAGCTTGCTGATCCCATTCAACAATGTTTCCAAATTGCCTGCTTTGGGGGCATCCGTCGTCTTTTACATTTCATTCATCGTCCGCGAAGATTCGCAAAAATTTTATGGTTTTTTAACGCAGCAAGAACGGGATCTTTTTGAAAGCTTGCTCGAAGTTTCCGGGGTGGGTCCCAAGACAGCGCTATGTTTGGTCGGCCATATGGAAACCCGCGATTTGCAAGCGGCCATCAGTCAGGGAAATACCCAGCTTATCTGCAAAATTCCCGGGATCGGGAAAAAAACAGCGGAAAGGCTTATCGTCGATATGCGCGATAAAATGAAAAAGGGGCTAGAGAAATCCCTCACAACTCTCCCTCAGCCAGAAGAGAGAGGGACGGCGGCAGATGCCTTATCCGCCCTTATCCATCTGGGCTATAACAGCACTCAAGCCCAAAAGGCGATCAAGGCAGCCCTTAATAAGTTCGAGGGCGAACCGGAGCTCGCCAAGTTGATCACAGCCGCCTTGCGCTCTGTATAAAAAATTTTAATTCACGCCATTTACTCCCTTGTCATAGGAATGTATTTCCGCTATGATTTACCCTTAAATTTTACAGAAAAAAATGGAATTCAACCACCGGCCCTACCAGCCTGGACAGACGATTGCTGCCATCGCGACTCCCCCCGGAGAAGGTGGGGTGGCGATCGTCCGCATTTCCGGAAATGATGCGGTCGGAATTGCGGAAAAAATCTTCTCCGGCCCAATTCGCGCTTACAAAACGCATACTGCCCATTTCGGCAATGTTATCGATGTAGAGGGGAACGTCGTCGATGAGGCGCTCGCTTTGGTGATGCTCGCCCCAAAATCATATACGGGAGAAGATACGATCGAGATCCATTGCCACGGCGGGACCCTGATCACGCGGCGCGTGCTCGATACGATCTTGAAAGCCGGCGCAAGGCCGGCACAGCCTGGGGAATTTACTTTTAAAGCCTTCATCAACGGCAAACTCGATCTTGCTCAGGCAGAAGCGGTGCAGCAGCTGATCGGAGCGAAAAGCGAGCTTGCCCTGCAGATGGCGGAATGTCAACTGCAAGGAAAGCTCTCCACATTAATCTGCTCGTTTCAAAAAAAACTCCTCGACATCGCCGCCATTTTGGAAGCATGGGTGGACTTTCCGGAAGAGGACCTTGAATTCGCTTCGATGGAAGAAGTGATCACCCAATTGACAGATGTCTTGAAAGCGCTGCAGCAGCTTAACGATACTTTCCATGACGGAAAAATTGCCAGTCATGGCATCTCCCTCTGTTTGGCAGGACCACCGAATGTCGGCAAATCCTCTTTAATGAACGCTCTTTTAGGCAAAGAGCGGGCCATCGTCACGAATATCCCTGGGACCACCCGCGATCTGATCGAAGAAGAGATGAAATTGGGTGCGCTGCATTTTCGCTTGATCGACACAGCGGGCATTCGAGAAACAGAAGAAATCATCGAGCGGGAAGGGATCCGCCGCTCAAAAGAAGCATTGCAGCAGGCAGACCTTATCTTGCTAGTTCTCGATGCCGCCCGTGGCATTTGTCGGGAATCGGAACATCTGATTGCACAGGCGCCGAAAGAAAAAACGTTGCTGGTTTGGAACAAGATCGATTTGACACACGACCCAGTACCCTTTCTGGAATTTCCCCATTCAGCCTCTGTTTCCGCCAAAGAAGGAATCGGACTCGATCAGCTGCGGCAACAGATCGACCAGTTCATCTGGCGCAAAGGCCCCCCTTCAAAAGACGAAGTGATCATTACGAGTGTGCGGCACCATCAAGCGCTAATTTGTGCGATCGAAGCTCTTCAAACGCTGATCGAAGGGTTAAAAACACAGATCTCCCCCGAATTCGTCTCCTCTGATATGAGGAAGGTTCTCGGCGAACTCGGGACCATCATCGGACTCAACATCACGGAAGATATTCTTTCGGCAATATTCTCTAAATTCTGCGTCGGGAAGTGAGCCTATCTAAAATTGGAAAAATTTGCTTTTTGATGGATTTTTCCATAGATTTTAACGCCGCTTCGAAGGACATTCTTAGGAAAGTAGATCACTATGACAAAAAAAGAAAAAGCGCGATGGATTCAAAAAATCCTTAACGATCTTTTTCCCGATCCTGAAATTCCTCTTTTGCACAAGGACCCTTATACTTTGCTTATCGCCGTGCTGCTTTCCGCTCAAAGCACCGACGTTCGCGTCAATCTGGTCACGCCCCAGCTTTTCGGCAAGGCGTCGACCCCCAAAGAAATGACCGCTCTTTCTATGGAAGAGATCAAGGCGATCATTCGCCCCTGCGGACTGAGCAACACCAAAGCAAAGGCAATCTGGAACCTCTCTCACATCCTTCTCGAAAAATATGGGGGAAAAGTTCCTTGTTCTTTTTCCGCTCTGGAATCTCTCCCCGGCGTGGGACATAAAACGGCGTCCGTCGTGATGATCCAGGCTTTCGGCATGCCTGCCTTTCCCGTCGACACCCATATTCATCGTTTGGCAAAAAGATGGGGCTTAAGCTCGGGAAAAAATGTCAAACAGACAGAAAAAGATCTCAAGGCCCTATTTCCTAAAAATTCGTGGAACAAATTGCACTTGCAGCTGATTTATTTCGCACGAAAATTTTGCAGAGCACGAGGACACAAAAAAGAAAATTGTTCGATTTGTGGTAAAATATCCGATTAGTGTAAATGGGAAGACACTATTCATTTTTAGGCCTTGATGAAGTTTTGCCGCTCCTGCCTTTATTTGTTCACGCTTATACTGCCGATGCTGATTTTCGCAGATGCAGGAACTGATTCATCTGAGAAAATTTATTCAATTTCACACATCGATTTAGAATACGCTCAGTCGCATCCGGAAGAGATTCCTCTCGACAAACTGCAGCGGGTTGAGATCCCCCTATTTGAAAAAAATGGGATTTTATACGGAAAAAAAAGGGAAGGCGCTCAGCGGATTAACACGACCATTGCAAGGATAAATGAGTATCCCAAATTGAAAAAGATGTCTGATGATGCGTTGGCTGCGGTTCTATCCACGCTTTTCCAAAAATTCCATGCGTTGGGCTATAACTGGACATTCATTTATATTCCCACTAACCAGATCACCCAAAATGGGGAGGATGTTCGAACGGAAGAGGAGAAGGGAATGAAGATTCTCATCTCTACACCAATGGTCACTAAGATCGATGTGGATTCTAAAAATGGGAAGCTCACCAAAAAGATCTGCGACCATCTCCCTGTTTCCCTTCCCGATCCTTCTTCAGGGTATCCCGGAGGCTGGGTCAACTCGACTGTTTTGAACAACTACTTACACAACCTCAATCGACATCGCGACCGAAGAATCGATCTGGAAATCGGGCCCACTAGTGTTCCTGGAGAGGTTGACTTAAACTTCGTCGTCTCTGAAGAGCGCCCCTGGCATTTTTACATCAATGCCAACAACAATGTTCCAAAACCGATTCATCGTTGGCAGGAAGCCGCCGGATTTGTCCACACGCAATTCACCGGGAATGACGACATCTTTAAATGCGATGCCGCTACCGATAGTTTTGACAAATATTATACCTTCGACGCCTCTTACGAAGCGCCCCTCGGCAATTCCATAGACACCCGCTATAAAATTTTCGGAAGCTATTCCCGGTTTGAGTCCGCAGAATTTGCTCTGCCTCAAAACCTCTTCATCGGAACTCAGGCGATCGGCAATTTGGAGTTCATTACGAACATTGCCCAATGGGGTAAACTGTTTTTGGATTTTGTCGGACAGATGGAATATCGCCATATTCACAATCGCGGGCATTTCCTTTTTTCTTCAGCGACGAAGAATTTCCTTCTGCCGGAAGTGGGACTAAAACTCATTCAGCTCAAGCGGGAGACAAAACTGATTGCCTCTTTGACCGTACAAAGCACGATCAGTTCTCTTTTTTGGAATGTGAAAAAAAATCTGGATGATTTGGGAAGACGGGGTTTAAGCACGAATTGGGCCATCGTCCAAGCCGGTTTGTATGGAAGTTTTTATCTTGAGAGTTTGTTCCACGACAGTCAAAAAGTGCAGCGTCTTGCCAATGAGATCGTCTTTGTTTCACAGCTGCAAAATGCCTTCAATCAACGGCTCATCCCCGAATTGGAAGGAATATTGGGAGGGCTTTATACCATCCGCGGTTATCCCCAATCCACTGTCGCGGGAGATAATCTTTACATGGGCTCCTTAGAATATCGCTTCCATTTGCCTCAGGCCTTTAAACCAAATCCCCGCGCGTGTACAAATAAATTTAGATGGGTGCCCGACAAACCCAAAGGGCAAGCCGACTGGGATCTGATTTTTAGAGCGTTTTACGATGTCGGAGAAACCACGGTGAACCAAAGACGTTCATTCGAAAAAGACCACCTTCTCATGGGAGTTGGAGTGGGTTTAGAGCTCGTGATATGGCATAATGTGTTTATCCGAGCAGATGGCGGACATGCTCTGCGGGCTGCGAACGGCATCAAAAAGAACCATAATCAGTATTATGGTTCTGCGACGATTATCTTTTAATGAGGAAGAGGATGCAGAAAACATTCAAGAGATTAATTTTTTCCCTCTCAATGTTCACAGCTGTGTCCCAAATCGATGCATTACCCCAAGTCCATGACGTGGCCCACGGCACGGCTCATGTGTCGTCCGCTGGCAACGAGTTGCTCATCCAGGCTTCCGATCAAGCCATCCTCAATTACCGCCACTTTGACGTGAAAATTGATGAAACCGTCCGGTTTCAAATGGCGGAAGCTTCCCATCGCATCCTCAATCGCGTCAACGGCGATATTGCCAGCCACATCGATGGTAAAATCTTCTCGAATGGCATCGTCTACCTCATGAATCCCGCCGGGATCATGTTCGGCCCTGATTCCATTGTCAATGTTTCTGCACTCTATGCCGCTGCCGGACATTTGAGCGACGCCGATTTTCTTGCTCACATCGATCGTTTTTTCGATGTGAAAGGGAATATCGAGCTCTATGGAACATTGGTAGGAGAGCAGATCGCCCTGATCGGCAAATCGATCCTTCATAACGGCAACATATTGGCCGATGAAGGACAGATTGTTTTGGCAACAGCAGACAGCATCTATTTGGGGCACGAAGAGAGCCACTTATTCGTGAAGTGTGAAAAAGAGGCCATTCCAGCCGATGCCTGTTTTTTAGAATCCGGTTCCCCTGAATCCCATCTCCTATTTCACGCAGGCGTGTCGAAAGCGAAAAACATCCACCTCTACGGTGAAAAAGACAGCCTCATCACAGTCGCCGGCAATTTGGATGCCACCACTCTAAACGGCCAGGGCGGCAACATCACCGTCCAAGGCGAAGTGATCAAACTCGAAGAAGCGCGCATCGATGCCTCCGGAACATTTGGCGGCGGAACTGTCACCATCGGCGGCGGCGAACATGGACAAGGTTTATATCCCACAGCAAAATACACATACACCGATGACAAGACAGAAATTTTTGCCAATGCCCTTGAGCGAGGCGACGGAGGAAGAATCATCCTTTGGGCAGACCGCCTCACCGTATTTGAAGCCAAACTTTACTCGCGCGGCGGCAGCGAAGGGGGCGATGGCGGCTTCATCGAAACATCGAGCGGCAGAAATTTTCATGGGATCTATGGGCGTACAGACCCATCTGCTCCGCGTGGAAAAGGAGGGGTGTGGGCGCTTGACCCGCATAGCATTACGATTCGAACCGGGACAACTATGCCTGCTGGAGTGATGCCGGGGCCGCCCTGTACGCCTGAGCCCACCACTTGCGACGGGGCGAATGCGGATTACTTGATTGATCCTTCGGTTATAGCAAACGCTGCGGCATCGACCACGGTTGTTCTCGCAGGCAATGTGGGACCTAATTCCTACATCTCCCTCGGGGACAACATGGGAGCGAGCCCGGCAAACCTCACCATGATGAATTCAGGTGTCACCCTTGTTATCGACACTCATGATAATTTGGGAGGGATCGGGAATTTTTATGCCAATGGATCCATTACAACATCGGGAAATTTGGTCATTACTGCCCCAACCATCTTAGGAGGGACAACCACGTTTTCGGCAAACAATATCACTTTTAACTTCACTCTCGATAGCGCTCCTGCCACAAACCAAAATTTGACTCTGAATACTGTAGCAGGGGGCGTGCTTTTTCAGGGAGCAGTCGGGGATTCCCAGCCTTTAGGAACTTTAACCGTGAACGCCCCTGGACAGGATGTTCAAGTTTTTTCTAATATTAAAACCACCGGAGACATCGATTTTAATTCCGCCTCGGTCACGCTGCATGGCGACTCCTTCACCTCATCCAGCGGAGGCGGTATCAACTACCAGGGATTTGTCAATAGCGATACGAACTCTTCAAATCGAAATCTCACATTAAGCGCTGCAGGAGATATTTTTTTTAATAATTCAGTGGGATTGTCTCCGATCGGAGATCTGTTCATTGAAACTGCTGACAATGTCACCCTTAATTTCCAAAACGATCCCACTCAACCCTCTCATTACATGCGCGTCCGTTCTTTCACACAGAATGCCGGAACAGGGGACACCTCATTTTATGGATCGTTGATCACTTCTGGAGCCCCCGTCGCCCAAGCGGGGGGCTTTCCGCCATCTCCACCTGTAGCAGGAGGTGATGTCTATATTGAAACTAATGGAGCGATTAATTTTTATTATTTGGTTCAGAATCCAGCTCCTCCTGCCCCACCTCCTCCTGCCCCCCCTCCTCCATATAACCCCTTGACCGGCGCCTTGTTCCCTACCTCCACTCAAACCGTCGTCATCAAATCGGTCATTACGACCACGGGAGGGCGACAATTGAATTCGGTTCCAACAGCAAACAATCCGAATGCTCCGAACGGGTTATCAGGAGGAGACGTTACTTTAATCTCAAATACAAGCTCCATCAACTTGCTCGGAATCTATGCAGGGGGGACTCCTGCATTCCCCGGAACTTCCGGAACAGGGGGAGGCGGAGGAAATGTTTATATCGAATCGGCTACTGGAACCGCTTTACGCGGCCCTATTTTCGCCACGGGCGGAGCTGGAATGCGCGGAGGAGCCCAGGATCTCCCTACCCTCGTATTTCCTGCACAGACTTTGAATGCATCTGGAGCGGACTCCCCAGGAGACATTACCCTCACGGGACCTTTGACGCTTGGATTTAATGGCGTCATTCTAAGGGGCGGCGACATCTTCTGCACCGCAATACAAAGCGGCCCGCTTCCCACCCCGAACAATTTATTAGGCATTGACGGCTCCACTGCAAGCACAGTCTATCTGACCAGTTTGAGCGATCTGAGTTATTTCGTCGTCGATTATGCCCAGGATCTCAACATAGCGGGCGCAGTGTCGGCATCTGGCATAGACCTTTACAATGCAGGATCGGGCAACATTACTTTTGATCAATCCGTCACTGCGACCGATACTGTAGCCATCAACAATCAGTTCTGCGTCTACTTCCTCGATGGCCCCCCCTCGGGAACCTATACAGATTTAACTTGCGGCGATTGTATTACTCCACCGCCACCACCACCTCCGCCTCCTCCTCCCCCAGCTCCACCACCTCCTCCTCCTCCGCCACCGCCATCTCCTCCTCCGCCTTCGCCTCCTCCGCCTTCGCCTCCGCCACCCCCTGCTCCACCACCACCGTCACCACCTCCATCGCCGCCGTCACCACCTTCTCCACCGTCGCCGCCGCCCGCTCCCGTTGTGACACACAAAATTAGACCGCATGGGAAAGGATTTGCGGGAGTCTGGTCTCCTATGGGCATGAACATCGATTACTATCCAGGGGATATTTTCATTTTTGACCAAATTATGGGCCAAAATGACGACATTTTCTTGTACACGCCTATGAATGTATTTATTAACTACACGCTAGTACCTCCGCTGGTTACGGATGAGCTTAAATAAACGGGAGTTCTGAGGGAAAATGAGATATTTCAATTACTTGCTTCCAATTTCTTTAGTGATTTCCCAAATGAGCTTCGCTGACGAGAGCTCTCAATCCCCTGATATCGTCAAATGTGAAACGCCTTACCATGCGATGCATATTGGACTGCGTCATACCGAGGCCCGCGGAGTTGGATATTCAAACGGGTATACGACTCTGCAAGGTTTCGGCATTTACAATCGCTCTACGGGATTCATGCCGTTTTTAGACCTTCGCGGTCATGTGTTCGATGACGGGAAATTCGCAGGGAATATAGGGGTTGGCGGACGTACATGGCTTTCTTCTGTTCAACACGTCTTAGGCTATTATGTTTACTATGATGTGAGACAACACCATCATCGTCTCACCCCACAGCAGGTTAGTCCCGGCATTGAATTGCTCGGCGAACGCATGGAATACCGGATGAATGGGTATTTCCCTGTGGGCACCGATAGAAGCCGTCGCTATGGCTACGACTTCGATTCTTTCCATGGCAATCGAATTTTGCTGAAACACAAGCAACTTCGCGTGCTGACTGGCGGCGACGCAGAAATCGGGGCGCACATCACTCAAAGCGCCAAATTCGATCTCTACGCTGGAGCCGGCCCTTATTATTTTTCCGCTTCCCATGCCTCTTCCTGGGGAGGGAAAGCGCGCCTGCTCGGACGCTATAAGGAGTACATTTCGTTGGAAGCCTCCTATTCTTACGATCATTTGTTTCGCAGCATTGTGCAAGGGAGCGTTGCTCTCAATCTTCCCTTGGGCAAAAAACTCAACTACAAAGAGAAGGGATGTCGATCTAAGAATGATCTTGCCCTCTCTCGTGCGGCATTCGCTCCTTACCGTTTTGAAATTCCTGTGGTCAAACGCACACATATCAAACAAAAAGCGATCAACCCAGCCACAGGCGATCCCTGGAAGGTGTGGTTCGTCGATAATACGAGCAGTTCCCAAGGCACCTATGAAAGCCCTTTTCCGACGCTTTTCCAGGCAGAATATGCATCAGCGCCTAATGACATCATCTATGTTTTTCCAGGGGACGGGACAACGACCGGCATGGACATGGGAATCGCTTTGCAAAACAATCAAGATTTATTCGGCTCAGGCATTGCTCATACCATTTCGACAACAAAAGGAAACATTAAGATTCCTGCCTTTTCTGGCAGCTCCCCTGTCATTACCAATACCCCTGGGAGTGTTGTGACACTTGCCAATGGCAACGAAGTCTCCGGATTTCAGATCATGGTAAGGACAACGGGCTTTTTCGGAATCGACGGCACTTCAGGGGTCAATGGAGCAGACATCAACAACAACTCTTTCTTTGGAAGTGTGGATTATTCAGGCATTAGGATTGCCGGGCAGGGGGGTGTGGATGTGAAATATAATCAGTTGATCAATTCTGTATCAAAAGCATTGAATCTAGGCATAGCTGTTGGTGTCGTCTATGGGACATTTATGGATGCGAATATTTCTGATAATACAATCTCCGGATTCAAAAGCACGGGGATCCTTTTCGGGCCAAATACAAACCCAACAACGGCATCTGCACAAGCATTAATCGCCGGGAACAATGTTTCCAATTTTGGTTTGCAGGGCATCATATACGTTACCGGCATGCCCAATTCTACCGTGCAGATCCTCAATAATACTGTCGTGGACAATGCAGGCGGCGTCATGGGTACCATAGGATCGACAGACCAAGGAGCTATTGTTGCCAGTGTCAATAACGCGCCAGATAGCGGTAATCTCATTATCGACGGCAATACAGTTTTGACGCCGACAACCACACCCCAACAATTTGGCATCACTGCGCAAATTAATTTCCCAACGGGCGCAAACTTTAAAGCGGTTGTCACCAACAACACAGTCTACACAGGAAGCGGAACGGGCTCTGTGGGAATCAACCTTTTCTCTAGAGGAAACCTGTGCGCTACGGTATCGGGCAATCAGATTTATTCACAAGCAGCGTCAGGAACAACCGACTTGAATATCTCCACAGTCGGAGCCTCTTCTGTGATCAATCTCAATGAGCTAACGAACAACATCGCTGAAAACGTGACCGTTTCGGGCAATGTGAACATCGTCCCCTGTGGCGAGTAATCACAAACCCAGCCCTTATGAGGCCTAGGATTCGTTGCAAAATCAAAAGAACGTCTGATTCTGCGCAGAGTTGTCGTTGACCTGACCGTTTGTCACTGTCGCTTGGGTGAACTGTCCGATGTAAATGTGGGGCAGCAAGGAATTCGGCTGAGTAATATACAAATTTTCTCCAGCCCAGTAGTTCGTATTTTTAAACCATTGAATTCCCGCGCTTGCTGTCATCTTGATATTCATCAGGCTAAAGTCACGCAGCGTCTGGTATTTGGTCATTTGTAAGGTGGTCAATGGCGTTTGCAGGACGAGGTTTGCATACGCATTCATTCCCAGCCAACAATTAAAATCTTCGGAAATACTCTCTTGATTTCTTCCGAGGGCATTCGGTCGATACTGTAGACCGTTCGCGATGCCATGTCCTTCCCAAGGGAAACCGTAACGGTCATACGGAAGATCGAGATCGTAGATACCGTTTGCATCCGGGATAGTTGTGAATGGATTATGCACATCCCTCCAAAGAAAATCGACCATGTCTCGGACCGTGTATGTTTGACTATCTGCGCCCATAACAGGGAGATTGATCCACAACGATGTGGGGTTATACATCATTTCCCAGTTCGTCACCATGGCTGCAGCGACGAGAAAGTATCCTGCGAAGAAATGATGATCATTGTAGACGTAATTGCCAAAATCTTCCCCACTATCCACGTTTTGCTGCAAATTTGGACCTTTTGCCCAGGTCCCATCTCCTCCGGCTCCATTGACGCAAATTCCTCCGCTTGTGTAATCAGCCACGAAAAACGATGATCCCGGCGTCCTTCCTAGAAGATATGCCGTCAACACGCTCTTGGCGTTGTCGATAAATGGCTGAGTCTGGGCAATGATCTGAGCTGGAGTAGATCCTGTCTGTTTTAGGAAATAAGCAATATAAAGCCCTGATTTAGCCAGCATGTAACAGGTTTTCCCCGCATTGTATGCGGCATCAATCTGACTTTCTGGAAAAAAGGGAAGCGGGACAACTTCCTGTTGAATTTGTGTGAGGGCAGTACTAAGCGCAGTCTGCTGGGATGTCGTAAAGGTTAGAGTGCTGGGGATGAAGAGACCGAAGGGAGTGGCAGTTGTGTAACCGTACCAGGTCGGCGTTCCCCTTTCGACAAATGTCACAGTTCCGTTGACGGCTTCTGCAGCGTAGAGAGTTCCTTTAATGGTATCATTGTAAATATAGTTTTGCGGAGTCCCCTGCAAATACTTCCAAAAAGGAAAACAAACCAATGTTTTATTCATCCCATCTCCGGGAGGAACATCCGTGGAAAGAGTATACGTCCATTCGATCGTATTGGCTGTCGTCGTAATATCTGCCCGGACGGGAACATAGCGGCGGTGGGCCTCGTAAATGCTGATATTGTTTGGAGGAGTAATGGTATAACTGGGC
>CAJCIW010000051.1 GCA_903970455.1 Verrucomicrobiota bacterium
AGATCTCCGAGAAAAGTGCGTTGTTCGCTGGCATCGGCCATTCCGCCGACCTTTGCAAAAAACTCCCAGCTGAGCCAATGGACAGGGTTCATCTGCAAGTCGAGGCCGACCTGGGCGCCGAAAATCCGATTCTGCGTATGCACATCGTAACTGCTCCGGTCAGGAGGCCTGAGCATTTTCAATCCAAACTTTTCGTCCCAATGAAAATAGCGGAGGCCGATGAGGCCGGAAAGAGAGAAATAATCAACACGGCGCGGGGTAAAGTAGCACCAGTAATTGAATTCCAGGTCCCAAAAGTGGCTTTCATATTCTGCTTGGGCTTGGTCGGCATTGTGAAAATCCGTTGTATAATCCGCATGGCTAAAAGGGAAATTTAAACTTTGGTTTCCATGCACTTTTTTGTTCCCATGCCATGGCTGCAGATAGAGGAAATTCCATTCAAATCCCATCTTGGGGTCGACGATGTAAGTGAGCCCCACGCGATACCCTGGTTCAAAATCGAAATCATTCACAAGGTTCCTCGTGTCAATGACTGTGTAATCGGGGCAATCGCATGAGTTTTGGGGCTTATTCTTATTTTTGACGAGGCTTTTATGGTGGATATCGCTGCGGCGCATAAAGACAAAATCCCCTAGCAGTTCCCAATGGTTGTTCCAACTGTAGTTGTCATGGGCTAAGAGGGGGAAACACCCGCAAATCGCAGGGAAAATGATCGTTGTCCATCGGAAAGGTCGCATAGGCAGGAGTTCCTTCACAAAAAGCAAAAAAATAGCTTAGAAAAGTCGGAAAAAATAGTATACACAAACTTGAAACTTTAACTCACATTCCTGTCGATTAAATTATTTCTTACCCAATTCCCCAAGCAAAACCCATTAAATTAAAATCGAAACAACAATCCATTATCATTATGATATAGTTATAGAGTTGAATTAATTTTCATTTAAAAGTAAAATAGAAGCAAATTAAAAACAAAACAAAACATTATGACGTCTTCTAGTCAACCTTTTCCTTCACTTTCGCCCCCGCCACCGCCCCCAGCACCCCCTCAAGGACCCCCTCAGCGGAATTTCAGGCAAAGAGTCTGGGATCGAACCACGTCCGCCATCGGTGGAGCCGTGCAGCCCATTGTCTGGGGCGGCAGAGCTGTTGCCACAGGCGTGCAAAAAGCCGGAGAAGGGATCGGAAGCGTTACTGCCAAGGGAGCGCGAAAAGAAATTGAAAAGATGGTGCAGCCAGATGGGCCATTTGTTGGGAATTTACAAGAGTCGTTGTTAAAAGCGCTCCTCAACCAGCCTCCTGAAGAACTTCTTGTTTTAAAAGAACTGATTAAGGCTGTCGTGGAGGATTCTGATAGCTTAACCCCAGAAGAGAGCAAAAGCATCGACTCGTATTTCAAACTGCTTTTGAAACAGGATGCTAAACTCTTAAAAAAGCTTGCTCCCGACTTAAGCCCAGAAGACCTGAAATTATTTAAAACAATCGCCGATCTTTTCAAAGACCCGGCAAATATCACTCTATTCGAAAAGGACATGGAATCGCTGAAAGATTTCGATGCCGTTTTCACGAAAATCTTAGACAAAAATCACGGTGCGCTGGTCCATGCGATGGCCTTTCTGCAGGAAGCTTTGCTCGAAGACGAAAATGGTATGCTCGCTCAAGCTGTTGAAGTCTTGAAAAAAAAATGTACTGATGAACAGACCGGCTTGATGAAACAGGTTGTCGATCAGCTCACCGTGCTGCTCGGCAAGAAAGACGGCCCGATCGATCTTCTGACAACGAAATTGACTATAGGGGAAGAAAGCACCATTGCAAGAGCTGTCGCCCTCATCCAAGCAAAATTGCTCGACAAGGATGGGATCGTCGATCAGATCGGGAAACGGTTCAACGATGAAGAAGAAGGGATTATCGTCAAAGCGCTCGCCATCGCAAAAACAAAGATGGATGAATTGCTTAAAAACTCGCTTGTTCAATTCAAAGAGGAATTGACGAAAGAGGGCGGGCTCATGGCGACTTTGCGAGAGCAGCTCTCCACAGGGGATAAAAGTGTATTAAAAGAAGCGATTGCCCTGCTCAACGAGAGTCTATTTAAGCCTGACGAAGGCATGGTCGCGAAGCTTCGCCGGGAACTCACTTCTGAAGAGAAAGGAATGCTCCACGAAGCGCTCAAGATTTTCGCGAAAAACCTGAACGATGAGAAAGAGGGCATTCTCGTCAAAACGATGGAACTTTTAAAACAAAAATTGAAAGCCGATGACGGCCCCTTATCTGAAGCCCTCCGTTTAATCGAATTCAAGCTGAATGGAAAAGACGGCGTCGTCGAAAAATTACAACACCGCCTCCTGAATGAAAACGACGGGGCGCTCATCAACGCCTTAAATCTTTTGAAGGAGAAATTGAACGACGAGAAAGACGGTATTCTCGTTCAATCGATGCAGCTTCTGGAAAAGCGGCTTTTCGATGAACAAAATGGGACGTTGGCTGCTCTTGAAAAGAGATTGACGGCAGAAGATACAGGAATCTTGACCAAGGCTGTGGATGCGCTAAAAAAAGCATTAGAGAAAAAAGATGGCCCGATGGACCTGATGAACGCGAGCGTTCAAAAAACTCTCGAAGAATCGTTAGAGCTCCTCAAAAAGAAATGCCTCGATGAAAAAGACGGTCTGATCGCTCAAGCTCTGGAAAGTTTGAACAAACAATTGAAAGCTGAAAAGGGGCTGCTTGACACTTTGAGTCAACGTATAAACGATCCTAAGGACGGGATCCTCGTCAAAGCGGTTGCGACTTTGAATACTAAATTAACAGAAAAAGATGGAACGCTGGACATTTTGGAGAAAAGGCTGCTCGATGAAAAGGATGGCATTGTCGTCAAAGCGATCGATTTGCTCAATAGCAAGCTGCAACAAAAGGAAGGGCCTCTAGATACCCTGCAAAAAAAGATCAACGACAAAGACGGAATCATCGACAAGGCAATGAATCAACTCCAGGAGAGATTGACCCATGAAGAAAATGGGATTTTGACCCAGGTCAAACAGTATTTGATGAATGAGAAGACAGGGGTTTTAGCCCAAGCCAATGAGCTCCTCAAGAAGAAATTAAAAGAGGAAGGGGGCGTTCTCGATATCATTGATCGCAGGCTCAACGACAAAGAAGAAGGCATTTTGATCAAAGCGGCAGCCCTCCTTCAGGATAAATTGATGGGCAAAGGGGGCATGTTAGATCAAGTCGACGAAAGACTGACGGCCCAGGCGCATCCCCTGCTCTCGAATTCACGGAAAAAATTGATGGAACTCCGAAAAGCGATCGTCATTAACGACAAAGCTGGCATAAAAAAATCCAGCCACGAATTACAGCAGCTGCTCGAAAAGTTGAGTGCTCAAACCGCGATCATTTTCACAAAACAGCCTCTTACTCTAGAAGACCAGCTCCTTCTCAATCAATTCAAGGATAACCTCCCGTGCTTTTATGCTGAACCCCCCCCTTCTCAGGTCAATATGCTCATAGCCGTCGAGGCAGGACTTTCCACTCTGAATCGCTACTACGGCAGCCAGGAAGGGATCGCTGCTAGGACAGGAGCCATCTTACAAGAATCGATTACAGATGCTCTGGATCCTCTGCTCTCAAGAGTGGAAAGAATGCCGAGAACGATGGTCGACAACCTCATGGGAAGGACGCCAACTACAGATTCCCCTGCCACTGAGCAAGGGGCTGTCGGAGAAGGCACGATTTCCCAATTCCTCGAAAACGGCGGTTCCATTCTTAAAAATATTTTACAGAAAGGGGTCCAAGCAGTCTCTCAACAAGCGCTTGCCTCTTTTGCCAGCATTTTGACCATAGGTATTAAGGAAGTCCTTAAAAAAATGGAAAGCCCGGCCGGCCAAGACCCCTTAAACAACAGAGATCCCTATCACACTTCTAGAACGGCTTTGGAAGGAGTGATTGCATCCCTGGAATCTGCTCGTGAAAATGGGGGATGGGAACATCTTTGCCAAAATCTCATCAACACAGCGCAAGCCATGAGACCAGTAAACATTTTCGTCCAGGGTTTTTGCCTTCTTAATCCCAGCTCAGACGGGAATCAAATAGGAAAAGCGGAAGGAATTTATACCAACAACATCCAGGGGCTGGAAAATGCAATGGACAACGCTCCTGAACAGCGTGGTGATCAAGAGGATTGGAAAAAACTTGCGAATGAAGAAAAAGATAAACTGATCACAAACACCGCCAGGTTTTTAACGATTAAACACATCTATGAAAATGTTTGCGGCCTCAAACCGGCCGATGAACAGTTTTATCTTACCCTCATGAAGAAAGCGAAAGAAAAAGAGGGCAGAGCAGACAGCGAACTCAAAAAGCTCTTTTTTGAAGAACTGGATAAGAACAAGGTTAATTTTGCCACCCGCGTTTTCGCTCAATTCCAATACTTCATTTATAACAGAATTGTTAAACACTATACGAAAAAAGCAACAACAATATATTTCGATGAAGTTTTCAATTACATCGATGAAAATAAAAAAGACGAGTTCAAGGGTCTACGCAATCAGGTCACAAAAAATTTCACACGTTATTTGACTATTTTGGGAGGCGCTTACGAAAATGTCGCCAACGATCCAAAGCCGAGCGGCACTCTCCAGGAAATGCTCAAGAAACAATTGGATACAAAAGAATCCAACATGGGATTCGATACCAAAGAGCTTTATTTGGAATTTGCGCATAACGTGATTTATAAGACCATTGGGGGTGGATTGGCAGGATGGATAGCAAACAAACTGATCGGCGACCCGGAACAGATCGTGCATAATATCATCGATAAAACGATAGGATCGATGCAAGATAAGCGGGGATACATGCATGCGATGAATAGCGTCATCCGGGATCAATTAGAAGAAGTTTTGAAATTATTACGAATGAGTCTGAGGGAAACGCAGCCGAATTCTTCCCCTGGAGCAGCGGCAGGACAAACCGCCGGCCAGACAACAGCGGTTACAACCCAGCCCCGCGAACAAGAATTTGGGATGGACATGAAAGAACTGTCCGAAACTGAGAAAAATGACCTGCACACACTTGTGAAAAATCTCTTCGAAATCTTGCGCAAGTCGAAATGCCAAACAAAAGATGAACTCAGAGATTTGATCAAAAACACCCTGTTGAGCGCAAAGATCAATCGAGCCATCGACGATCTATTCATCGAAGAGATCATTGAAAAAGTCACAAATATTCTTGTTGCCACCGCCCGCTCTTTCGCTCAGCGGCAACAGCTGCAAAAACTCACTTACAAGTTTGCCAATCTCGTTAACCGCTCCTTTGAGCTCGGCGAAACCGTCACATTGAAAGAAATGCACGAAGAGGAGCATGCCATCTCAAAATTGAGCAGTCAAATCCTCCGTTTAGCCGTAAACAAAGCTGTTGGCGATAAATTTGATTCGACTGGTGAAGTGCAGCAAGTAGAGACAAATCGCACCATTCAACATCTTCATCAACGATCGCAGCAATTCTTTACCACAGCGGGGCAAGATTTGCAGGCATTGGCCCAAATGGACTTTGCCTCTAGAGAAGGGAAGATCAAGATCAATAAAATTATCGAAGAGACATTAGCTTACGAGTCGCAGTGCCACGACACGATCTTCCAGGCAAAGTCTTCTAAAACGAGCAGCCACAACAAGAACGAACTCGGAGAACGCCACTTGAAAATTGCAGAACAATCCGTACCCCTTGTCCAATCCGTATCCCAGTTAAAAAACCATTTAACCCAGTTGGAACACATCCAAACCGTCGTCCCCCATCTCCAGCAGATTAGGACAATTCTTGCAGGGATTCCCCTTCGTTTATTCCCTGCCGGCTCCCGCTTTCCATCCAATGACGAGCTCATTCATTGCGAAAATCAGTTTGCGATCCTGAATACCAACCTTCAAGACTTAAAAAAGATGCGCCATTTTGCTCAGCTCGCAGAGCTGATCGCAGTGGAAACTAGAACGATCGAAACCCTCCTCGTCGAGATCAAAAAGAATGCGAGGATGTGCAGCTTCTGTATGAGCCAATCCCAAAACGGTTCGCAGATCGAAGAAATTGCCGCTGAAAGAAAGCATGCGTTAGGAGT
>CAJCIW010000052.1 GCA_903970455.1 Verrucomicrobiota bacterium
TTCGATTCGGGGCTGCTCAAAAAGCAGGAGAACCGGGAGTCTTTGCGCATATGCGATGCAAGGCATTGATTTAAGAATATAAATAGCCTCTCATCGGGCTTTTCTACGGGCTTTCCGATTCTACTTGTCATTAGCAACTCATCAACTTCCTCTTTTGAGATTTTTTCTTCCCGAGCCAATTTTTCCAGGAGCGTTTGCAGCTGCTGAATCAAAATTTGTCCGCGAGTGCACAATTCCTTTAAAAAGTAGGCAAACTGTCTGACTTCCGCTTTGTTTTCCAAGGGAATTTCTTTGAGTAGGCCCTGGAGATCTTCGTCTGAGTATTGGATCTCCGTTAAAAAAGGGATGGTTTTTTCTACTTCGGTGAGAAGACGCTCCCCTTTTTTAAGCAAAAGCTGCGAGTGCTCGCTCTCTTTTTCCATTTTTTGCATTTCTTGTTCGCTTTGCAAGGGGTAATCATCGAAGAAAATGGAATCGAAAACGCCCAATGTAGGCAGAGCATGCTGCCACGTATCTTCAATGATGGTCACATGAGTGTGCTTGCGGGCCCATTCGCGCGCACGAGCGGCGATCTCAGGATGGCACTCAATAATCGTGTGGCTTTTGGGGCGAAAGCTTTGGATCTGTTCAGAAGAATAGCCAAGCCCGAATCCTACTTCCAACACATCGCCAAAGGGGCGAAGCGCATCGATGCAGGCTTGCATGTAAGGCTTTTCCCATTCCATCATCACTTGAAACTTTCCGTCTTTGAGCAAAACATCTTTTCCAAGCTCGTCTTTTCGATATTCCATATTGCCGTGAGAAAAATCTTGTGTCATGCCGTGTACCGAAAATAATTCAAAAGTTGGGAATTTGGCAAGGCGGCTGCGCAAATTTTTTGTCTGGAGAGAGCGACCCTTGTGGAAGGACAAGGCGCGAGTGAAGACAAAAAATTTGCTGCATAGACAACATAGGCGAAAACCAACTTCTGAGTCATTTTCGGTATAACTCCGTTTTTTGGCTATACAATAATCCAAAAAGTATTTTAGGATCCTTAACAAGTCATTTTAATTTTTACGTTGAAGCTCTGAAAAAACAATTTTTTAAAGGATGAAGAGAGAACCCCGCCAAGGGGACTCTGTTCAATAATTTTGAGCTAAGATGATAATAAGACCGAGGTCTTTTAGGCTATGAAAGAATTTCCGAGGCACGTGCTCCGGCTCGCAGGCTACACAACCTTTTTTTCACTCCTCTATTCCCCTTTTGCCTATACTGCGGACGTCGAAGAGAATCTGATCGCAGCTGTTAAAATTGAGAGCGTCGATGTCGACAAAGACACCTACACCGTCAATTTCAACAATATCTCGATCATCGAGTTTATCCGTTTTGCGAGCAAGATCACCAATCTGAATTTCGTTTTCGAAGAGGGGGACCTGCAATTTTCGGTGACTGTGGTCTCTGAAGAAGCCGTCTCTGCAAAAAATGTGATGGCGGCCCTATCCCAGGTTCTGCGCATGCATGAACTGGTCCTGCTGGAACAAGATGGAAATGTTTTGATCACAAAAAGCAGAACAGTGAATCAAATTGCACCCATCATTTCCAGCGATCTGCCCAAATCGAAAGCAAATAACTCTGCGCTTGTGACAAGAGTTTTCCGCTTGAAAAACGCCAATGTCAATACCATCGCAGGCATTATACGGCCGATGTGTTCCGACACCGCATTGATTGAAGTCTCCGTGGAAACAAGACAGCTCATCGTCACGGACATAACGACAAACGTTGAACAGATCGATTCCCTCTTGGCAAGTCTCGACGCCCCTCATACTCCCCTCGATATGGAGGCGTATGTCGTTAAAAATGTTCCTCCCCAAGACCTCATCACCCTGACCCAGCAAATCCTCACTCCCTTTACGGAAGGCAACCCCCTCATCTTTGTCCCTCAAAACGAGACCAATTCCGTCTTCGTCGTTTCCACTCCTTATTTGCTCGAACGCGCCTTGGCGGTGATGGAAGATTTGGACATGGAGCCCAAATCCGTAGTGATCAGCAGACAAGCGATGACGGGAAAAAACACTTTCTTGTACAAGGCGGTTAACAGGTCAGTCGATGATCTCCTTAAACAACTTTCCCAATTGAATCGGCAATTGAAAAGTGTAGGAGGCCCTCAGACTCCATTACAAGTTGCCATCGACGGCGCACAGCCGATCGAAGATACAAACTCTTTGATGTTCATCGCGGATACCGATACAACAGCAACATTAAAAGAAGTTTTAGCTTCTTTGGATACGCCGGGTAAAGCGGGTTCACGAGCTCAGGCAAAATCTACTTTTTTGATTTACACTCCTCAATACCGTACAGGGGACGAGCTCAGCGCCGAAATGAATGAATTGAGCACAAATTTAGAAGAATCAGGGCTCGCCGACCCTTCCTTCTTGCAGACAGTGAATTCCGTGAGGTGGGTGAAAAGCACGAATTCTTTGGTCTTTACGGGCGATCCTCAATCGATTGAAAGGCTCAATGTCATTTTAAAGTCTTTAGACACTCCTTCCTCCTCTATTTCAAAGACATCACAAGTTTTCATTTACAAACCCCAATTCGTCTCTCCGGATCAGATCCAAACTGCTTTAAACAGCCTCGTCCCATCCCTGCAACAGACCGGGTCTTTTGCAGACCAAAATCTGACCAGTGCCATTCAGGGGATGCAATGGAACGGCGATACGCAGTCGTTCATGGTCACCTCTGATCCCGGGACGATCGAGCGCTTAAAAGGGCTGCTCAGCTCAATCGATACGGAGCAGCCAGCCACAAGCCAACTCAGTAAAGGATTTTTTCTCTATAAACTGCAAGCAGCGCAATGCGAGACGGTCCTCGACCAATTAAAAAATATCGCTCAAAAGCTGCCTGCCACTACTTTGCAGAATCAAAATCTGATCAATGCCATCAACAAGATCGAATGCATTAAAGCCCAAAATGCATTGCTGATTACAGGCAGCGGAGATGCGATCGAGCAGGTGAAAACGCTTATTGTAGAATTCGATACCACAAAGGGAGCTCCTATCGGAGCTCAAACATTCCTGATCTATAAAGCTAAATTTCTTCCTGCCGAAGAGATTGAAGCGGCTTTGACCGATCTAGGCAGAGATCTGGAAGCATCGGGCCTAAACGATCCTCAGCTCTTCCAGGCGATTAAAGCGATGCGTTATGTAGCTCAAACAAACTCCCTTCTTTTCACCGGTACTCAAGAAGGCCTCGATAAAGTGCAAAATCTTCTCAATACCATCGACACGAGCACGGCATTGGGAGCGATCCAGCGGATCGGCAATCTGACATTTTTCCTCTACAAAATTCAATATGCGACACCGGATAAATTGATCTCCTCCCTCAAAGCTTTTTCCGTGGATTTAAAACAATCTAACGTCCAAGACCAGCAGCTTGCCGAGACGATCAATGCCGTAAAATGGATCAAAGAGACCAATTCCCTTCTTTTCACCGGCAGCAACGAAACATTAGAGAGAGTGGAGCAGCTCGTCCAAAAATTCGACCTCCCTGCCCTGGGAGGGCCGACGCCAGTCGAACGAGCAGCTCCCACTTTTATCATCTATAATCCGAAATATTTAAACGGCGAAGAGCTGATTGCCATCCTCTGCGAGTTCGTGCAGAATTTGATGACCTCCGGCGTTTCCGATCCCGGCCTCTTCGATGCGATCAACAATCTTAAATGGATCCCAAAAACCTCTTCGCTACTTATTTCAGGCAACCACGACTCCGTTGAAAAAGTGCAGCAATTGCTCACCAAATTCGACATTCCTGGAAAAGACGTCGCGACTCCCTCCATTGAGTCGATCGACAACACCAGTTTTCTTGTCTACAAGTTGCAATACCATCCAGGCGACGACATCCAAATAGCGCTTAAACAAGTCTCCGCAAGCATCGGGAAAGGCGCCTCTCCCCCCACCGCCCTTGTCGACGCCATCAACTCCCTGCAATGGATCCAGGTGACCAATTCCCTTTTAGTCTCCGGCCAACAGGACGTCCTGGTCAAATTGAAAGACCTGATCCAAAATCTCGATGTTCCCTTGCGCCAAGTCTTCATCGAAGTTCTTGTCATTGAGACCACATTGTTGAATACGCAAAACTTCGGACTGATGTGGGGAGCGCAGGCGCAATACTTTAATAAAGCGACTTTGGGCACGGGAAATTTTCCCATTAGTAGTAATTCAAATTCCAATACCGGAGGAGTCACGACACCTGCGAGCGCATTTTCGCCGACTTTACAATCGATCAATGCGACAAAAACTCCCGCAGGAGGCATGGTGCCCTTTGTCCAAGGATTCGATCTCGGAGTTATCGGCGATATCATCATGCACAAAGGGAAATCTTTCATCTCGCTTGGCGCCCTTGTCAATGCGATTCAACTCGACACCGATTCGACAATCGTTCTCAACCACAAGATCATCACTCAGGACAATCGACAATCGGTCATTTTTGTTGGAATGAACGTTCCTTACACAGGGTCTATTGTCACGACACAAGGGGGTGCCGCTCAGCAAAATTCAGCAAATATCGAATACCGCGACGTCGGGGTAAGCTTGACCATCACGCCTATTTTAGGCGATGGCGATGTTGTCACTTTGGACATCGTCAACGACATTTCAGAGGTGGTGGGTAATGCGCAGCAAGCAGTCAGTAATAGTAATGTGACAGGGATTCTCACCAACCATACGCACATGGAAACGCGCGTACATGTCCCTGACAACTATTTTGTTGCATTGAGTGGAATGATCAACGACAGCAAAACACATTTTAGGACGGCCATCCCCTGCTTAGGAGGCCTTCCTGTCATTGGAGCCCTGTTCAGCGAAAATGACCGAGCGGCGTCAAAAGCAAATGTGATCATTTTCGTTCGTCCGCAGATCGTCAAATCCTACGCGGAATACAAACAAATCACCGAGCATCAAGAATGGCTTTATAAAGACAACGCCACTCTGCCTGTGCTGAAAGAAGAATTTGATGAGAGTCTTGACCTGGTGAAAACCCCTGAGAATGAATAGACGTTTCACGTAGGATAAAAAAATCCTATAACTCCTAGGCAGCTTCTTTACTTTTCTGTTCGTTTTTTTTGGGAAATCCTTTAAATTAGTTCGTAGCCTCTATGAGCTACAAACTAAAAACACTTGCTATTCTGTCCAGTTGCCTTCTCTGCTTCAGCGGCTGCCAACGGGTGTCGGACAAAATCGAGCCGACCGTGAGCTATTCCGTCCAAGATAAATATATATTAGCTCTACCCTCCCCCTTTCCTCCATTGAGTGAAGAGGAAAAAGGTAAGGATTGGGGACGTGAGATGCAAGTGGGATTTGGATTTGCCCATCAGCTCGACCTATATCAGGCAATCACTGCCTTTAAACGCGCAGAAATTTTAATTCCGCAGGCAGAAAAAACACGCTCTTTAGAAATTCAATATGAAATTTTGCTTTGCTATTACATGGGGAAAAAGTGGAAAGACGTGATCCACACCTTCGATCACAGCGAGCTTCGCCATGCCGAGCAAAGTTTTCCCGCTCTCCACGATCTGCTCCTCATTTTGTATGAGGCTTACCAGCAAGAGAAAATGGATTCCCAGGCAGAAAGGACCCTCCGGCTCATTCAGCATTATTATCCTGAGGAAGCGTCAAAGCTGGTTTTGTCCGATGTTCTGTTTCGCGGGGACATCCCGGCTATCAAGGAGATTGCCCATGCTCCTCCCCCAAAAACCTACCTGGACGATTTCTTGGTCCACTATGAATCCCAAAAAAAGTCTGTCGGCAAGGCACAGGGACTCAATGCTATTCTTCCGGGAGCAGGGTATCTCTATTTGGGGCAAAACCAGTCTGGCGCGACGGCTTTTCTTCTCAATGGGTTATTTATCGCCGCCTCCGTTTATTTTTTTGAACAGGGGAATATTGCCGCCGGCGTTATTTTTACAGGTTTTGAGGCGGGCTGGTATTTTGGCGGCATTTATGGGGCCGGCCTCGAAGCAAAGGCGTACAATGAACGCCTTTACGAA
>CAJCIW010000053.1 GCA_903970455.1 Verrucomicrobiota bacterium
TCGGTTTTGAAAATCCTTGTTTTTCCTTCTTCAGCGACCAGGCCATCTTTGGCACTATCAAGCATTACAACATTTCCGTTGCCCAGCGTCAAAGTTGCGTGGTTGCCCCCTGGGGCCCTGTCAACTGCCAGGACTATTGGCTTGCTCCTCATTCTATATATTAGGGGCAGCGATAGAGCGACAATCAAGACTGCAGCGCCGGCTATCCGGAAGCTTCTACCCCTCCACGACCATGGTCTAACTATGCGAGCGGGCGTCGCCGAACTCCGCTTCTGGATCTCCACCCAGGCATCTTCTTGGAAAGCTCGACCCTCGGCAAGAGCCGATCGGTAATCGTTGAGGTGCTCAGGATCCAGCATGCGATCGTACCACAGCTGATTTGATGGTGATGACGCGGCCCACGCTCGAAGCCGGTCTACCTCGCTGTCCGTTATGTCACCGCACAACTCTTTAAAAATCAGCGACCATGCTTCTTTTCGATCCATGCTATTACGTTAAATGGGTATGCAGCTAGACTTGCATATACTATATACACACCGCACCCTGCAATTCGGGCGAGCAAAAGCAAGAGTTTTTTTACTGATTTTCTAAATTTTTTTCCTTAAAAATCTAAATAGAACACTTAGAAAGGGCATATAGGGTGAAAACACCGTAAGGGGGGTAGTCCGCGTATGAATTGAGGACGGCCGGATTTGCCTTTGGAAGCCAGCGGACTCGGGTTTTAAGGTAAAGGAATGTAGCAGGAGGGAAGAGTGACGTGGTACAGGAGCAGATCCGGCTAGCGTGGCGCCTTTACCTACGGAAGAACATGATTAGAATGAAGATGCAGCTTCCAGCGACAACACCTGGAGTGTCGTGGCTAGTCACCAGTTCTCGCAGCTTCTTGAAAGCGCCGCTACGGTGGTGTTTGACCTGGTTTTCAGTGATGTTCAAAATCGTCGCGACCTCTCTGTATGGCTTGCCATCCTCAATGAGCAGTTTTAACACCAACTGATGCGTTTCCGGCAAGGATGGTAGGTATTCGAAAATGGCGTCCATCATTTTTCCTTCCATGATGGCGTTTTCTATCTCGTCCTGGTCTGAAATGATGGGTAAATAAAGAGAAGCGTGAATCGCGGCATGTTTGCTCGATCTCTCTTGGTTTCTTAGATAGTTGCTGCAGCCATTTCTTACCGTGGTATATAAGAAGGAAAGTATATTGGCGGCGGAGTGCCAAGGTTGGGAATCTCGAGAATACAGTTTGACGAAAGCGTCTTGAGCCTGATCGCGGGCCTCTTCAGGATCTTGCGTAAGCCGACGAGCATACGCGTAAAGCGTTTGCCAGTACTGGTTATAGAACTGTCGAAGCGCCTCATCATTCTTGCTATTGAAGTTCTCCAGGAATTCCTGAGAGTCGAAGTAATCAGAACCCATAAATCTTTCCAATTGGAGCTACCAAGTTAAATAAAGGCTTTCGGTTGTCTGTCCGGGGGCATTTGAAACCTGTTGGATTGGCTAGGATAAGACTTAATGCGAGGTGGCCTTCCGAGTTCCCACATCCAATATACGGGTTTTTTTTAATGTCCCAAAAGTCAGACGACGATTCCTTTTTATTTTCCCAAAAGAAAGCAAAGTCGAGGTTTTCCACAACTTTTTTCGACGAAGGCCACATTATCATGTTGTTATTGCGGAAATAGCGGACGCCCATTTCCTGACATGGGCCTAAAAAATGAATTGTAAAGGTTGGTGATCAAACATATTATGTTCCGGGCTGTAGTGTGGATTTTATCAATTATCATAAATGTTAATGCATAAATCACCAGCGATCGGGTTTGTAATCTGCTGCGGTCGCCATCAAATCTAGGATCTCGCCTGTATGTACGGGGATTTCGGGGTCGGGTTCGTCAGGAGAGCTCGATGGCGGTTGCCATCGAGCTTGGGTAATGCTGTTGCTGGATTTTAAAACGGAGTGGTATATATCAGCGACGCGCTCTCATCGGAGCGAGAAATCAAAGCAAGCCCCAAAGCGCCATGCTAACGTATGATATTTCCATCGTTCATCGTATACTTCCTTGAGATCGATGCAATGATCTAGGCATTTCGCGAAAGTTTGAGTCAATTTATTCGCGGTTTACTTCTCTCTACATATATACTGCCAATTCGGGCAAATCTACCACCACACGGCAAAATATAATCCATGCGTAATTTGCATGACGGGGATTCGGAAAAGCATTTTCGATGTTAGAAATCGGGCGGTTGCGGTGAGAAACACCATCAACACTTGTCAATAGCCGTCAAATAGGGCCCTCACGCGATTCTTTCCAGCGCCCGGGAACAATGCGGAGAGGGTGTCTAGTTCCTTTGAATTGATAGAGGCAGGTCTCCTGGCGATATATTTAAGTCGGGTGTACGCAATTCCGGTATGGCTCGAGAACTCCGTCTTTGGAATCTGATCGAATATTTGTGATACCCTTGTGACATTTCCCATTGTTATAAGAACGTCCAGCGCGTCGATCGCGCAGTTGATGTCATAGTCGTTATTGTATTTGCTTTGCCTCATGTCACGCAGGTTTTTCTCAATCGCAATAGTAAGCAAAAAATGCATACAAAGAGACAGACAAATGTGGGTATAAAAAAGGACGGGCTGGACTTTTTAATGGACAAATTGGGAATGAATTTCATAAACAAAAAGGTGAAAAAAATCGGGCTTAGGATGGCTAAAAGTCTGAGTTCCTCGTAGGATAGTGTAATGCCCATTCAGGCAATGATTCGATTTGCACGTCAATTGACCTTTCGCCAAACTTACGAATAAAAAATGCTTAAAATGAAGACTAGTTTCAAACAACGGATCATGAAGCGTTTGACAAGGATGAGGTCGAAGAAGAAATTACGGGCAAGAACAATAGATTCTGATTTTGATTTTGGAACTGCGCCCGCGTAGCGGGGAAAAATGGTAGCTAGGTTTATCTCACATCGGGCCGTGAGGTTTACCTTCAACTTGCGTACTGGAAATGGTTGGCGCAGGTGGCTCTTAAAGCTGTTGGAGCTTGAGAATTCGTTTCGTTAATAATCAATTTTGTAAATGAAACCCAGGTCGGCCAAAGGCAATTGGTTCTCCTTTATCATGGAATTTACCCAGGAGAGCCTGAAGTCTGGAAAGATCAAGGACCTCAATATTTTGTTCCGAGAGGTTAGCCTAAAAGACTTCTCCAAAATGACGGGTATACCTCATCACCAGTTAATTGGGAGAAAGGGCGATTGGTCTACCCTCAGACAGCTCGATAAGGTCAAGATAAAAAAAGCATTTGATCTTTCCGATCGCCAATTGAAATTGATCATGGATCACTCCAAGCCGTAGGTATCCGGCAAATATTCACACAATCATTTTGACCGATCAAATCTCTGATCGGCAAGTGTTTTGCTGCTGAATTTCGCGGACATCCGTATATATCCCTTGCGCTGAATTGCCAGCGCAAAGAATACTTTTGCGTCGATTCACCCAAGACGATCTGGAAGATCATACCCCATTGCTGTTCCATTTGGATAACAATATTTGTCCTCGTTAGACACACTTCCACATGTAAAATCTCCTTTCGGATGATACTCCCAATTCAATCGTTTTCGTTTGCGTTGATTCTCAGGAAGAACGCGAGAAAATGATTGTAGTATAAGTTATAGTATAATGGATGAGGGACGGCCGCGATGCACTTTTGTTCAGCAAAACAAAATAGAACATGCTTAACAAAATCTCTTGG
>CAJCIW010000054.1 GCA_903970455.1 Verrucomicrobiota bacterium
CAAGGCGCAAAATCTGTTCGATAGGATCAGCGCCTCCCAATAGGCGATAACCCTCCTGCGAACTTAAGATGGCTTGAATTTCCCGTTCACTCTGCGCCAGCGGCGGCAATGCAGCAAAAACGGTTTGAGTGGCTAAAAACAGTGCAGCGAGTATTGTTTTTTTTGCGAACATTATCGATCTCCATCAACTCTTGTTTTCCCCATTTTATCCGATAAAACAACAATTTTCAACAGCTTTTACTGTTCCATTACTTCTTTGGAGAGGACTTTTTCCTCGCCTTCGGAGCGAGCGACGAGAATGGCGCAGCAGCTATCGCTAAACACATTGACTGTTGTGCGGCACATGTCAAGGATTCTGTCGACGGCGATGAAGAGGCCGATTCCTTCAATGGGCAGTCCGATTGCTTTCAAGATGGCGATGATCGCCACTAAGGAAGCAGAAGGCACTCCGGCGACTCCGATCGAGGTGATCAGCGCGAGGAGAACGACAATAAATTGCGTGGTGAAAGAGAGATCGATCCCGTAGGCTTGCGCGACGAACATCGCCGCTACGCATTCGTAAAGGGCCGAACCCGACATGTTGATCGAGGTCCCAAGAGGGATGACTAAGCTGCAAATTTTATTGGAGACACCGGCCCTTTTCTCGACGCAATCGATCGTGATCGGCAAAGTGGCCGAAGATGAGCTTGTCGAAAATGCCGTGATCAGAGCGGGGGCCATCGCCTTGAAATGTCTTCCGGGAGGAACTTTCCCGATCACTTTCAATAAGAGGGGAAGGGCGATAAACATGAATAAGGCAAGGCCTAGAAGGACTGCCATCGTAAAGAGGCCAAGCGATGCGAGCGATTGGAACCCTGCCTCGGCGAAGACCCTGGCGACGAGAAAGAATACGCCAATCGGGAGAAACTTCATGATGAGGTGTGTAAACCGGATCATCGCTTGGAAGATCCCTTGCCAGAAGCTCATCAAAATTGAGGAGGTGTGCGACTCGATTTTAGAGATGCAATAGCCGAAAAGGAGGCTGAAAAAAATGATCCCGAGCATTTGTCCTTTTCCGAAAGTATCGATGATGTTCGCAGGCACGATCTGGAGAAGAACATCGGAAAATTTACTCGTTTCCTCTGTGGTGATGTGTTCTTGAATGGCGGCGGCTTCAACATGATTCGCCAGGGCTGCAGAATCGATGTGAAACCCGGGTTTGAGCAAATTGACGCAAAAAAGCCCGATTAAAATCGCAAGCAAGCTTGTCCCTAGATAAAAACCAAATGTCTTACCTCCAATCCGTCCAAATGAGGCTTCATTGCCGATGCGTGCGATGCCGGTAATGATCGAAGAAGAAACAAGGGGAACCACGATCAAAGTCAAAGCATTGATGAAGATCCTTCCGCAAAGTTCAAAAATGGGAAAAGTGTAATGAAATAGATCAATGCCAAAAAGAGTTGCTCCTTTTTGAGTCAAGGAACCGACGATCATCCCTAAAATGATGCCAGCGAAGACCTTCCACGGCGAAGCCTTTTTATGAGGTGTTGTCATCGATCCTACATTAATAACTTGTCCAGTTTAAAGAGTATAAGGGTTTTTGCAAACCACTTTTGCCATTTCTTCTTGAAAGCCGGTCAGTCCTAGCCCGCCACCGGAGTGGATAAACAGGATATTTCCTTCTGGTTTTTGCTCGGCAATGATCTTTTTTCCCTCAATAAAAAGCTTGGCAGTGAAAACCGGATCTGTCAAAAACCCTTCCGTTCGGGCCATCTCTCCGATCGTCTTAAAAATTGCCGCATTGACGGAACCGAAAGAAGGCGCGGTCGAAGAACGGTAAAGCTTGAATGAGGCAGGGGAGGGAACCTTCTGTCCGACGAGGGCTTCCAATTCTTTTTTTCTTTCGTGCAGCAACGCATGAAATTCCTCTTCGGTTCCTGCAACTTGAACGATGTGGAGAAAACTCTTTTTCTTCAAAAAAGCAAACGCCAAAAGCAGGGCGCAGGCAGTCATTCCACTCCCTGAGTCGATGAACACATGGTCGAATGTCAGGCCGCCTTCCTCTTCGTTGCGTAGAATATCTAGAGCGAGGGTTAATGCTCCCGGAAGGGCAGCTGTACAGTTTGCCCCCTTTGGCACTATTTCCACCTTCACATGATTTTTGCCCTTTTCTTGAGCATATGCCTCAGCCATCTCCTCAACCCCGTTCCACATATCTCTAGGCACCCAGCGAATATTCTTAGGCTCAGCAAACAAAACAGAATAGAGCAGGTTGCCCTGCAGCTTACTTTGGGGATCGCCGATAAGAAATAAAATCGGCTCGATCCCGTTTTCTCTCAATAATTGTGAAATGGAAAGGACGTGGTTGGAATACGAGCTGCCCATCACGATTGCCTCATCGGGCTTCTCTTTTAGAATCTGAGGAAGTAAAGAAAGATATTTCCGTAGTTTCGTTCCACTGATACCGAATCCGAGTTCATCTTCCCGTTTCACAAAACAGCGTTCGATAGAACGCAAGGAGTGAATGCGCGATTGGCGTGCAAAAGATAGCAGGGGAGTCGATGCGAGAAGTCGGGAGAGCTGGTTAACGGGGAGTATAGGCGTCGACGAAGATTTCCTTGGTATTGTCATGAGTTTCAAAATACCGTTCCATGGCTTTTTTGAAAAGCTCGGTGGAACCGATTTTTATGCATCCTTCATTCGGATCAAATAGATATTCCACGTTGTCATTGATCTTTATATAAACGACTTGATGTGTAGAAGTATAGATCCCGTAAACTCCGGGGAGGCGGCATTGGAATTCCCGAGCAATCTGGTCGATAGTTTTTCCGCCGGGTGAAATTCTAGAGTAATCTTGACGCAACTGCAGATGTAAAAGGTCGTAAGCGGGCGGCAATGTCAAAGATTGTAAAAAAGCAGCTTCGCGAGGAGCCCCTTTTGCAAACTGCTGGCCGAGGGCGCGGATATGATCTTCAGAATGGGTAAATTGTGCCCGTGTTTTAAAATAAAGGAAGACAAACCAGTGGCACATCCCCCTGCAAACACCGTCTTGATGAAAAAAATCGACGCTTGCTACATTGGGATGAGTCGGAAAGGGGATGCGCAATGACCTTTGAAGAAAGTAGTCTGCAGTGTCCATCCGATGCGCATTGATAGCGCGGGACAAGAGATTAGCCTGAAAGACTTTTTGCGTTTTGATTGCCGTCGCATCGGTGAACGCATGTTGGGACATTACCCATGTTTTTTTAGAGAGGTCACGCAAGCAAACCATATGCAGGGCATAACTGGCAACCGTTAAGGCAGCACCGTAAAAGAGATAGTAGATGTCATCGAGGTCAATCCAGGAAGAATTCCATGTCCGACCTAAAGAAGTAGAAGTTGTTGCCGGCGTGTAGCGCAGGATCTCCGCTGCCGCCTGTTCACCGTTCAAAAAATGGGCAACGGACTCAGGGGAGAGGAGAACGGATGGGTCGAAGCTCGTGGTTGTTGTAGTTGTCATAAAAAATTTGGAATATTATAAATAAACCGAGATTAAAACAAAAGGGTGTTGCCGTGATTGAAGGAAAATATTTGCAGGATTACACTTGGATTAAAGATTTTCGTTAAGATGAATATTATTATTTGAAAGATTTTAAGACAATGATATATCGAAGCTTGAATTAAAAACAGAAAACTATCTGAATAATAATTTCATTTGTTTATTTTTAAGCAAATTAACTGTATGCTGGCCTTAATTCATTTTAATTTGGAGTCAGCAGTGAATAAATTCTTCTCATTCAAAAAGCTCTTTCCAACAACCCTTCTGGCGCTGGCCGGCATCTTTCTTTTAACAACCGGCTGGGACCGGTATCGATCCAACCCTCTCAAACCCGTGGCAGCCGAACTGCTCCCCACATTCTCTATCGAACATGTCCAAGTCAACGTCATCGCCAAGGCGATGAGCCCCGATGAGAGCAAACAAAATTTTGGACATGATTTAATCAGCCGAGGCGTTCAGCCCCTCCAGCTCTCGATTCAAAATAACACTTCCGATGAGTACTCCCTTTGCCCCAGCTCTGTCGACCTGCCGCGGATAGAGCCTAGCAAAATTGCCTTCAAAGTCACCAAGGCGGCCATCCCCAGGGGAATCGCCTATAAGATCGCCAGCTTTTTCTTCTGGCCGTTCATGATTCCCAGCACCATCGACACGATTCGCTTCATTGCCCACCATGAGCACCTGAAAAGAGACATCATGGCAAAATCGATGCGGGATGAGGTCGTTGCTCCTTACTCCACCTTCCATCGGGTGCTTTTTGTCCCCAAAGACGAATTTAAACAGACTTTTAAAGTCACGCTGATCGAGCTCGACTCGCTGAAACCCACCGAGTTCGAAACGACTATCGAGGGAGCGACTATCCTGGAAGCCCCGGCGCAAACTCCCGAGATCCAAGAAGAACAGTAAATGTTATTCGTTCGTCAGTTCAAACATTGGCAGAAAATCTGATGCTTTAAACCACTTCATCCGTTCTATCTTGACAAAGTTTTTTGAATAAATAATAAAACGATAATCAGGATATCAACGTCTTTGGGTTTCATGGTTTACGATGCCGAAAAAAAGTCTAGACCTGTTGTAGTCATCACAGGAGCTTCTGCAGGTGTAGGGAGGGCCACCGCTCTTCGATTCGCTAAAAGCGGAGCTAAGATTGGGTTAATAGCTCGAGATGCCCAGCGTCTCAAAAATCTTGAAAAGGAAATCGCAAATCTAGGTTCAGAAGCCATCTCGATTCCCATGGATGTGACCAATGAAGACGATATGTTCCGCGCTGCCGATGAGGTGGAAGGAAAGCTGGGACCGATCGACATTTGGATCAATGACGCGATGGTGACCATTGATTCAGAATTTATCCATATAGAACCCAAAGAATTCGCCCGAGTCACCGACGTGTGTTACCACGGTTTTGTTTATGGCACCATGGCTGCTCTTTCTAAAATGTATCCTCGGAATAAAGGGGTGATTGTCCTCGTCGGTTCGGCTTTGGCGTATAGAGGGATTCCACTTCAGTCGGCCTATTGCGGAGCTAAACACGCTATACAAGGATTTAGCGAATCTTTGCGCAGCGAACTTATGCATAATAAAAAAAACATCTTCATCACCATGGTTCAAATGCCTGCACTCAATACTCCCCAATTCATGTGGTGCAAAACCAATAGACCTAACAAACCAAAACCTGTTGCACCCATTTTTCAACCGGAAGTTGCGGCTGAAGCGATTTTCTGGTCGGCGCACCATCCAAAAAAGCGGGAAATTATCGTAGGCGCAATGAATACCGTCATCGTATGGGGGAATAAATTTTTCCCCGGATTTGGAGATTGGTATCTGGCTAAAACATGCTATAAATCTCAAATGACAAATCAACCGGTTGAAGAGAATCGGAAAGTGAATCTTTGGACCCCTGTGGAAGGACCTTTTAAGTCCCATGGGACATTTGACAAGGAGTCAACAAACAAGAGTTTGCAACTCTATTTGGTCATGCATCCATGGATCTTCCGTTCGATTTTGGTTCTAATTTTAATAGGCATAGCATTTTTAATATGGCTCTAAAATGAAGATCGGATCGATCAAAACTTCTGTTTATAAAATCCCCACTCATTCCCCGGAATCTGATGGTACAATTGAGTGGGATGAAACAACTTTGGTTTTAGTGTTTATAACCGCAGGTAACCAAACCGGCATTGGCTTTTCTTATGGCCATGAGGCAATGAGCCTTGTGATTCAAAATGCATTTGCGCCGCTTTTAAAAAATGGCAATCCCATGGACGTCCCTTTACTATGGGAAAAAATGCTCGAGGCTTCTCGCAATATGGGTTTAAGGGGAATTGCTGCACATGCGATTGCAGCAGTGGATATAGCTTTGTGGGATTTGAAAGGCAAAATCTTGAAAGTTCCCTTATGTACACTTTGGGGACAACTCAAGGATAGCGTCCCGATCTACGGGAGTGGGGGATTTACTTCCTATACGGCTAAACAATTGACAGAGCAATTTGAAAATTGGAAGAAAAAGGGAATCGATAAATTTAAGATGAAAGTGGGCAGAAATCCTGACAAGGATGTGGAAAGGGTTAAGCACGCAAGAGCTGTGATCGGCCCATCCAATGAACTTTTTGTCGATGGGAATGGCGCTTATACATGTAAACAAGCTTTAGAATTTGCGATGAGGTTTAAAGAGTTCGATGTGAGCTGGTTCGAAGAGCCCTTGATTGCCGACGATTTAGCTGGATTGCATCTGATGCGCAATCGGGCGCCGGCTGGAATGAATATCGCTGCCGGGGAATACAGTTATGAGATCTTTTATTTTAAGAGAATGCTGGAAGCTAAGGCCGTAGATGTATTGCAAGCGGATGCAACCCGTTGCTGTGGGTTTACAGGGTTTTTCCAGGCTTGTCATTTAAGCCGGGCTTTTAATATTCCCTTATCAAGTCATACCGCACCCTCAATCCATGTGCATCCTTGTGTCACTCAAGCCTCTGTTTGTCATATGGAATACTTTTATGATCATGAGAGAATTGAACAGATGTTTTTCGAGGGGTGTCCCGAATTAAAGAATGGGGCCCTTTATCCCCATCTCGATCGTTTTGGTCATGGACTTGAATTAAAAGAGAAATCATCCAAGAGATATTTAGTCAGTGAGGGGAAATGAAACATCCTCCGATAGGGCGTAAAAAATGGGCCATTCCTGAGGGGTATATCCCCACATACAGCCACACAACGGGAAGAGATCTGATTAGCCATGATGCCATTTGTATATTAAACGCCTCTGACGAGGAAGCTCATGTTGAAATAACGATCTTTTTTTCCGATCGCGATCCGGTGGGCCCTTACCGAGTGATTGTTCCGGGACGAAGAACAAAGCATGTGAGATTTAACGATCTCGAAGATCCTGAAATCATTCCTAAAGGGGTGGATTATTCAAGTCTAATCGAATCCAATGTTGAAGTGGTCGTTCAATATACCAGGTTAGACTCTCGCCAAGCAGAAAATGCTCTTATGACGACCATTGCCTTTGCGTGCGATAACTAAGATTAGAGGAGAAACCATTGAAAAAAACAGCTGGCGATATATTGGTAGAATGCCTTTTAGATTGGGGAGTTGAGGTGATATTTGGATTTCCAGGGGATGGAATCAATGGGATCATGGAGTCTTTGCGAAAAAGGCAGACTGATCTTCGATTTATCCAGGTCAGGCATGAAGAATCGGCGAGCTTCATGGCTTGTGCCTATGCGAAGTATACGGGCAAATTAGGGGTATGCATTGCCACATCGGGACCCGGCGGTATCCATCTTTTAAATGGATTATACGATGCAAAACTGGATGGTCAGCCTGTACTTGCCATCACCGGATTGCAATTCCATGACCTTCTTCATACTTTCCAACAACAAGATGTTGAGCTTGATAAACTTTTTGAGAATGTCGCTGTCTATAATTCGAGAGTGATGGGACCCTCTCATATGGAAAATGTGATGAATCTCGCTTGTCGAACGGCTCTTTCAAGGCGGGGTGTGGCTCATGTGACTGTGCCCGTCGACTTTCAGGATCAACCCTGTGAGAAAAGAAGCGCAAGAAATGTCCCTCATCACAACACTCACGTTCGGGCGTACTCCTCTATCGTTCCTCACAAGGAAGAGTTAAAAAGAGCAGCGGATCTATTGAATAAGGGAAAAAAAATCGTTATTCTGGCAGGTGCTGGAGCCCTGCATGCAACAGATGAGCTTGAAAAAACAGCCGAAATTTTAGGAGCTGTAATTGTTAAACCTCTTTTAGGGAAAGCCGCTGTTCCAGACGACAGCCCTTATACGACGGGGGGAATTGGATTGCTTGGCACACGCCCTTCAGTCGATGCCATGGAATCTTGCGATACGCTTTTAATTGTTGGCTCCTCTTTTCCCTATATCGAATTTTATCCGAAACCGGGGCAAGCTTCCACTGTACAAATCGAACTCGATTCGATGCGAATTGGGTTACGCTGTCCTGTAGATATCGGCCTTAGAGGCGATAGCAAAGAAACTCTCCATCATCTAATGCCTTTATTAAAAAAGAATAAAAACCGGGATTTTTTGAAAAAAGCGCAAAAAAACATGAAAGAATGGAACGCCTTGATGAAGGTGCGGCAGACGTGTATGGATATGCCAATGAAGCCTCAATTAGTGGCCGCTGAATTAGGGAAAAGGCTGAAATCCAATGCGATTATTTCCTCTGATTCCGGAACCATTACCACTTGGATGGCAAGAGATATTCCAGCCAAACGGGGGCAAATGTTTTCCCTTTCCGGCAATCTCGCTACGATGGCTCCAGGCTTGCCTTATACGATTGCAGCTCAGGTTGCCCATCCTCATCGTCAGTGTATTGCTTTTGTCGGAGATGGAGGATTTTCCATGTTAATGGCGGATTTTGCGACGGCAGTTAAGTACAAATTGCCCATTAAAGTTTTTGTGATAAAAAATAACACTTTGGGACAAATAAAATGGGAGCAGATTGTTTTTTTAGGAAATCCTGAATATGAAGTGGAGCTGCAGCCAATCAATTTCTGCATGGTGGCAGAAGCCTGTGGAGGAAA
>CAJCIW010000055.1 GCA_903970455.1 Verrucomicrobiota bacterium
AGCATTTCAGATGTGTTCGGTTCAGGAATTGTTCCCAAGGGTACCGGCATTGTGATGAATAATCGGGGTTGTGAATTTTCTTTAGATCCAAAACACCCGAATGTAGTGGCTCCTCATAAACGGCCTTATCACAGCATCATTCCCGCTATGGTATTTAAAGGGAAAAAATTCTTCATGTCTTTCGGCTGTATGGGGGGAAATATGCAACCGCAAGGGCAGGTGCAGGTGCTATCGAATCTCTTAGATCGAAAGATGAAACTGCAAGAAGCTCTTTCAGCTCCTCGAGTGAGGGTATTAGAAGGGAATAAATGCGCGATTGAGGAAGCTTTTCCTCAGTCGGTTATCGACGGACTAATTGAATTAGGCCACGAACGAGTCTCTGGAGAGAAAATTCCTCCCGATTGGACCGCACCTCATTGGTTTGTTCAGAGTTTCAAAGGAAGTGCCCAAGCGATTGTACTCGATCCGAAAGAAGACACACTGATTGGTGCATCGGATTGCCGCTTAGACGGGATTCCGATTGGTTACTAATTCTGATGGAGAGGGATTAAATATTGTCAATTCGACACCATCCACGGTTCACCTAACTTTAGCGCACGAAATTTTTCTGGATTAACCCCATGTTTTACACAAGCCTCTCTTAAGAGATTCCTTGGATCGTCAAACCCTTCATCCGTTAATCGAAAAGTTTCAAAATGCATGGCAGCTGTATACGGTTCTCCTAAATCTTTATAGGCTAGAACAGCTTCTTCAGGATTCATGTGCACATATTTCATAAACCAGCGCGGTTCATACGCACCAATGGGAAGCATCGCAAAACGGAAAGAGGCAAACCGCTCTAGAGTTTTACGGAAGATATTTTTTTCATAACCTGAGTCGCCACAAAAATAGATATTTCCGCTAGTTGTTGCAATGACAAACGCTCCCCATAATGCTTTATTTCTATCCGAAAACCCCCGTCCGGACCAATGTTGAGAAGGCATGAGATGAATGGATACTTTTTCATCGATTACGATCGATTGATTCCAATCGAGTGTCTCGGCATGAATGGAGGGGTCTTCCGATTGGATGGTGATGTCGTTCCCCAGAGGAGCAATAATTCTAGGGCGATCCCTGCTCCATATTTTTTTGATCGTAGAGATGTCAAGATGGTCATAATGATTGTGGCTGATAAGAATTATATCTATTGGTGGTAGCTTTTCAAAAGTCATACCAGGATCATTATACCGACTAGGCCCAACCCATTTAAAAGGGCTCGCACGATTTGACCATATAGGGTCTGTGATGATGTTGAGACCCTGTGTCTGTATGAGCATCGTCGAGTGGCCAACAAAGCTTACTCTTAGGAGATTTCCTTCGACACGTTGTGGAGGTGAGTCGGATAGTTGCTGTTGTCTTTCATTAGGCCACTGTTTCCCTTTGGAAGTCATTTTCCAACGAATGACTTTAATAAGGGAGGGTTTTTGAGGATCCCAGGGATTGAAAAAACGGAATCCATCGAAGTGATCGCTCTTTGAACCTTTGTAGTACGCTTCTCTGATGTTTTTCATAAACTGAAATGATAACTTTTTTGGATAATAATACAACGAATTTTATTAATTCTGAGTCAGGTCTTAGATATTGACCGTTTTGGATCTTGAACATGGGCGAGGCTGAAAAGTGAAAAGGCGCAACCGATCATGAGATAGAGGGTGGGCCAGAAGGGAGATTGAAACTGACCGATCACAAGCACCATGATGAAGGGTCCTATACCACCGAAAATTGCGATTGCGAAATTCATTGCCATTGCAGTGCCGCTGTAGCGAACTTCAATGGGGAACAGGGAGCTGACAAGAACGGGAAGCACGCTGAAATAAGAGGCAAGGAGAATCGCCAATCCCCCTTGCGTTAAAAACAAAAGCCAGTAGATCTTCCACCCGGTGAGGAAGTAAATCGGGGCTGCAAGGAAAAAAAGACTCCAGAGAACCCATTTAGCAAAGGGGCGGATGCCGACCAGGTCCGAAAATCTACCGGCGAGCAGCGTCGTAACGAGAAATAATGAAATCGTGAAGAACTGCAATAATGTGGAGTGAAAATAGGAAAGGTGGAGTACTGATTTGTAGTAGAAAGAAGAATAGATCAGCATCAAGTTAAACCCGACCGTATCCATAATCATGAGACCGATACCGACGAAAATCGCCTTCTTGTATTTATGGAAAGTATCAAAAAGAGGTTCCTTGAGTAAGAATCCGTAATGTTTAGCCTTTTCGAAATACGGGGTTTCCCGCAAGAGGCGACGGAGGAGTAAAACAACGATGCCGATCATTCCGCTGAGAAGAAACGGAAGCCTCCATTCTCCTGCTCGCAGCCCTTCCGGGGTCATATCTGAAATGAACAAATGGACTTCGATCATCGCGAAGAAGATCCCAATGAAAATGCCTAAATATGAGAAGCTCCCAATGTAGCCGAGCGTCTCTTTTTTTGCCGATTCAATCAGAAAGACGACGGCCCCGGGAAATTCTCCTCCCAAACTGATCCCTTGCAGAAGAAACATGAAAACAAAGAGGAAGGCCGCCGTCACGCCAATCTTTTCGTAGGAAGGCAAGAGCGCAGCTAAAAAAAGGGGAATGATCATGAAGCAAATCGTGCGGAGGAGCGCGAACTTTCTTCCCTTTTTATCGCCCAGTGTTCCGAATATGAATCCCCCGATTGGCCGCGCAATCGCGACAATAGCCATAAGGGCTGGATAGAGATAGGAAGATTGCCTCAAACTCTCGGGGAAAAAAAGGGTGACGAAAAAGGGCGCCATCATCCCGAACAAGATGAAATCGAACCACTCGAGCGAATTGCCGAAGATTGTCGCAAGAATGATGAACCGTTGTTTGGGAGTGGTCTGTTTGAGAAGGTTCATCCGTCCTCCGGAGGAAACCCGGCCCTTAAGGGCCGGGTATTTACAAAAACAATGCTCGGCCGACTACGAAGCTCTGCCCCAAACTTAATGTAGAAATTTTTTAAGAAAATCGCAACTGAAATGCAAAAACTGTTCCGATTGGTTTTGGATCAGCGAACGAGAGTGTCCCAATAATCCCGCATCTCTTTAGAGAGATGCTTTTTTACTGCTTTCAAATTAATGTCAGATTGGGGGCCTTCTGTATCTATAAATGCGAATTTCCCATGTTTTGTAAGAGGAATATTGCTAGGCAAGTGTAGGACACTTCTTCCTCCATAGCCATGCTTTATAATAGAATATAATTCATCTAGATGTTTCCGTTTAATACCCATTTTCCACATCCGTTCTGTTTCTTCACTACTTACAAGTTCCATATCCGTTTCCACAAGGATAATAGGCTGGGGGTGCAACGAGTTAGAACAAGGATAAACAGGGAGGACAAACAACCATTTGTCGGGTACTGAAAAATAGCGAATATTTTTTTCCTTAATAACCTTTCTTATCTTTTTTGCTTCGGCACAACGACTTACCAGCCACACCCAATGAGGAAGTTGCTGACGAGAACGTTCCTCTGAATCAAGGTGGAGTTTAAACACATAACCTGGAATCGCAGGATGCCGAGCAACGATGATAAAGCTATTAGGTAAAGGAGGCACAATGACTTCAAATCCGGCATCGAGAAATGTTGTCTCATTTTCAAGAACCCTTGAATGGGAAAAAATCAGATCAAGAGTTGCTTTTATTGGGTGATCAAGTGGAATAAGATGATGAACGATCTTTAAACGCATTGGATTAGTAAGTAGTGGATTATCAAAAAAATTTGGATAATTCTCTGTTACATAGCCAATGAGAGGAATGGTAAAACAATTCACATATAAAACTAATAAGATAAAAGTATAAAACTTGTTACACTTCATAGGTGCTTGAGGGGCTGAGTCGGTTAAAAACTTTCGCTGAGATTTTTTCGATCAGCTTATCAAATTTTGCTGTTGTCACGAAAGAATTTTTTATTGGGCGTTGACAGGGATATCAATCGGAAATATGGTCGTTGGAAATGCAGCTTTTAGATTTGAAAAGAGTAAAAAAAATTGGAAGCCACATTTGGGAATACTCTCTTAGAAGCTGTCCTAAAACCTCAATCCCGGAGATTCGGATGAGCTTTCGATGAGATTTTTTGACGCCGAGCGAAGACAATATCCGGACGGTGATATGGCTGAGCGAGGCGGCAAAAAAGATCGCGAAAGCTCGCCGAATCTCCGGGATTGAGGTTTTAGGACAGCTTCTTAGGTTCGAGTTTTACTTGTTCCAACTCTACGCAGCACTTTTTTCAAAGCCTGTTTCTTGCCGAATTCCCAAGCCATAGGGGAAGAACCAAGAGGCTGTGGACCTCTGGCAAAACCAGGCTTTATATCGGGCATCTCGATCAGCGTTGGAAGATAGGTGATCTCTCCAAATGGGCTATCGATCTTTGCAACGGGAAGTTCTTTTTCTTTGATGATGTCTGCAAAAGGTTTGGTTCCATTTAAAGCTGCGCGATCAAGAAGTCCCAACTCGCGCGCCCACATACACATTCTTGTTAGGGAAACCCTCACTTGATAGCTGCCCCCTTCTGTCGCTCTAAGATACAGCGCTGCAGCAATACCTGCAGCGCCTGCATAAGCAGCGAGATAGTCGGCGAAAATCACTTGAAGGGGCATAACGGGAGCATCAACCGCTCCTTCCGTATCGACATAACCCGATACAGTAACTGCCATCATATCAAAGCCACGGAAGTTGGCCCATTCTCCTTCAAAATCAAAACAACGAAGTTCATGAGCGATGATACCTGGTTTGCTTGCTGCAAGCCGTTTTGGAGAAATTCCTTTTTGATCGAGATTAAGATAGGAGCAGGTGAAAATATCCGCCGTTTGTAATAGCTCAAAGAAGCGTTTCATGTCGGCTTGGTCATCAAAATCACAGTAAGCGGAGCGTTTGCCAATATCCGTTTCAAGACGCCAGTTCAAATGATCGGGATAATTTGGCTTTGTCAAATGCAAAACATCGGCGCCAAATTCTGCAAGTGTCCGGCCCGTTATCGGTCCGCCGATGACATGAGTGCAGTCGAGGACTCTGATTCCATCGAATGCAGTTTTACAGCCTTGTGGAAGAGGTATTGGATCGCTGTCACCAATCTTCTCTACTTCTACAACCGGTTTGGAAGCTAAACGCCTCCCTACCGGATGAGCGAGCCATTCTTGAACGGTCCGTACAACACCCACAGCGCCAGATTCTTCCCGAATCGCTTTTTCTAACGCTTCAGCATCCCATTGCATGATTGCAGCTTCAACAGCCCTCTGCGTGGGCGCGCATTTGAGAACTTTGTAAACAGCATCTCGTAACCGGGGATAATAAAACTCCATTTTTATGAAACGACCGTCTCGCGTCGGATAAAACTCAGCGCTTAAAGGAGAATCTACGCCGGCAGCAGATCCATAATCGGTAAATGGAAGACGTCTCCCATTTTGACGCATGAAAGCAATTCCATGATGTTGATGAACCGCATTGTGGACATCGGTGGTGACATGTTGCCATTTCCCTCCGCGAAGTTGCCAAAGATCGCTTAAGCACATGCCAAAAGCTGCTTGAGCTGCCGCCATGACCTCGCCAAAACGATGTCGTGAAGCGAGGATAGGATCTTTACCTTTGATTCTCACTTTGCCCTTGTAATCGGATTCTTTTTTCCCTATCGCAGAAAGAATCATGTCCAGGGCTTGTTGTGATGTTTTACTGTCGACGGATGCCATGAACTATCCTCCATGAGCCTTAAACAAAGCTTCGATTTCTCTATATTTTATATGGGAGATAGATACAAAGAAAAAATAGCCCTGGAAGGGGCTCTCCGAGTTCACTGATAAATTTTTTCTGCTTGTCGGTAATCTAACGATGTTAGATAATGAGGTCCTATGAGAAACTTAGAGCGTCGACAGCAGCATAAGGAATCGCTTAAAAAGGCGATTTTGGAAGCGACATTACGGATCATCGAGAAAGAGGGGTACCAAGCGGTCACCATCCGCAGGATTGCCAGTGCAATAGACTACAGTGTCCCTACCATTTACGAGTTTTTTGATAACAAAGAGATGCTGTTCCGAGAGTTAAAAAAAGAGTGGCTTCAGAAAATGTTGAGCATGATCCAAAAAATCCGAGCCGAGGAACCTAAGCCATTGGCCGCTCTGAAAAAAATTGCTCGGGCCTACACACAATACGCTCTCGAGAACAAATCCCATTATACAGCCGTCATGGATGCTGAAAATGCGGGCGAAGATTTCTGCGAAATACAGGCTTTGAGGGGAATCCTTAAAGGATTGCTCCCAAAAGCAACTGACGACAGCGTCGATATGTTTAGAAGCTATTTGCACGGGGTCGTTTCTTTGGCCCTGGCGAAAAAAATTTCCGGAGGAGAAAGTCGATGTTATGAGCTTATTAATCAGGGCATCCAAGCCTTTGTAAAGTAGTTTTTTTACATAAAAATCTAACGGCGTTAGGAAGTCATATAAACTTAGATAGCAAAATTGCCTTAGTCACAGGAAGCAGCAAAGGACTGGGCAAAGTCATCGCAAGAGAATTGGCAAAACATTGCAACATTATAGGAGAGAAAAAATGTTTAAAGGATGGCAATACATAGATACATCAACCATACTGCAGCCTATTGAAGATGGGCACTGGGAAGAAAAGCAAGATGCGATGGAGGCGTCGACGAAACATCACCGCGTTTTATTTGAAAATAAAGATGTGAGAATTTTAGAAGTTGACCTTGCCCCTCCAGTCGGACCACTCGCCCATAGAGGTTACGCGGTTAATTTACCTTCATTTTGTGCATTTAGGCTATTCAAAAATTGCTGAGGGCTCAACCCATTAAGGCTTGTAT
>CAJCIW010000056.1 GCA_903970455.1 Verrucomicrobiota bacterium
ACCTGAATCTAAACGAGGTTTTCCAGGGGGATTCTTCATCTTCCTGTTGGCAGTGATCTTAGTTATTCTGACCGTTCAAAGTTTCAATAACGAAAAAACGGGAAAGGTCGCATTCAGCCATCAAGTCGAACATCTCGTCAATCTAGACTTGATCCAGAAGGAAGAGAGCCGAAAAATTGCTCTAAACGATAATCTCGTTACTTTCAGCGGGAAATTCAAAGACAATGTATCCGATGACGCCAAGGCTCGGTACCGTTATCTCGATCTGCTCAATCGCAACCACGAGCTGACTTCGCAAAAAGGATCCCTTGAACAGGAGTTGACCGTTTCCAATCAGAGCGTCAAGGACGCCTCCGACCTTTTTCTTCACCTGAGCGGCCAGCCTCTCCCAAAAGGGGGATACCTTATCGTCGATCCGATCTATAATACCTCGGACAAAGACAACGCCATTTACATCAAGGGGTTGTCCGACAAAGAAATCACAAGCCTTGCCGACCTGGAAAAATTATTCCCTGGGATTTCCCACGATTCAAATCCTGCAGCTGTGGATGCTTTCGGAAAAGACCTACTCACCTTGATCGAACGATTCCGATCGCCGGCTTTGGGCATCGGCAATGAGGCCATGAAGCAGCAGCTCAAGAACTTGGAACAGGAAGTCGCCCAAGCTTCCAATGTCAATTCCGAGCGAGGCAACCAGGAACAGATTTCCGTTTATCGCAGTGCGCTCCTGTCTCTGGATGAAATCGTCGCGGATCTCAACAAAGAACAGCAAAATGTCCGCCTCGTCCAGCTCCGAAGCGTCCGCAATTATAAGGCGCAGCTTGAACAATATGCCTATGTCAATGACGAATTGGAAAAAAATGGTGCCCAGCTCGACAAAGCACGCCAGGCCGTCGCTACAGCCACCTGGTATTTTAATAATCAGGAGCTTTCGACAAGGGCGTTAGAAAAACAGGATCCTGAGCTTTTCGGGCATTGGTTCAACCAGGCTAAACAGGAATGGGAAAACTTTCCTTCCAATAAAACCTTGTCATTCAAGTCCCCGGACCAACCTAGAAATGCTGTGCTGGAAAAAACATTTAAAAGCGAAGAACCGTCGCCAAATTATTTCAGTTATCTGCTGACTATTCTTCCTGTTGTCCTCGTCGTCCTATTGCTCTATTTCGTGTTCTCCCGCCAAATGAAAGGCGTTGGCAACAGCGCAATGAATTTCGGCAAATCTCCCGCAAAAATGCTGACGAAGGAGCGCAACAAGGTAACCTTTAAAGATGTCGCAGGCTGTGATGAGGCGAAAGAAGAACTGCAAGAAATTGTCGATTTTTTGAAAGATCCTTCCCGATTTACAGCGTTAGGCGCCCGCATTCCTAAAGGCGTCCTCATGGTAGGTGCGCCTGGCACAGGGAAGACGCTGATCGCTAAAGCGATTGCCGGTGAAGCCGACCGCCCCTTTTTCTTCATCTCCGGCTCAGACTTCGTCGAGATGTTCGTCGGGGTAGGTGCCAGCCGAATCCGTGATTTATTCGATCAAGCCAAAAAGCATGCGCCTTGCATCATCTTCATCGATGAGATCGATGCAGTCGGCCGCCACCGCGGCTCAGGGATAGGGGGAGGGCATGACGAAAGGGAACAGACTCTTAACCAGCTTCTTGTGGAGATGGATGGATTCGATACGAATGAAGGGGTGATCCTGATCGCGGCCACTAACCGTCCAGATGTCCTCGATAAAGCTTTGCTCCGTCCAGGCCGCTTCGACCGACGCACCATCATCGACCTTCCCGATATCAAAGGGCGTTACGAGATTCTGAAAGTGCATGCCCGCAAAATTAAGCTCGATCCCTCTGTCGACCTGATGCATCTTGCCCGCAATACTCCGGGCGCGTCGGGCGCAGATTTGGCCAATATGCTTAACGAAGCCGCATTACTGGCTGCTCGAAAAGGGCGCTCAGCCGTAACTGGATCGGATGCTGCAGAAGCTTGCGATAAAGTCCGTTACGGGAAAGAAAGGCGCAGTTTGGAGATCGACCAGAACGAAAAACGCACCACAGCTTATCATGAATCAGGACATGCCGTCGTCGCTCTCTGTGTGAAACATGCTGATCCTGTCGATAAGGTGACAATTATTCCTAGAGGGCTTTCCCTTGGTGCAACTCATTTCATGCCCAAAAAGAACCGTTTGAGCTACTGGAGACGGGAAGTCCTGGACCAGCTCGCTGTTCTGATGGGTGGCCGTGTTGCCGAAGAGATCTTCGTCGAGGACATTTCCAGCGGCGCGCAAATGGACATCACCCAAGCGACCCGCCTTGTCCGCAGCATGGTCTGTGAATGGGGAATGACTGATAAGTTGGGAGCCGTCGCTTACGACGAGCGTAGCGAAAATGGGCAATATCTCGGCATGCCGAACTACCACGAGAAATCGTATTCAGATGCGACTGCTGAGGAAATCGATAAAGAAGTGCGCATGATCCTCAATGAAGCTCATTTGCGCGCCAAGGAAATTATTGAAACTAACCGGAAGCCACTCCAACTCATGACAGATATGCTAATGGAATACGAAACGCTCGACCGGGACGACGTCCTTGAGATCATGCATGGCAATTTCGACCAGGAAAAGAAAAAACTACGCTTGAAGAACGTTCAGGATCTGCAGCGCAAAACGCCTCCGCCGCCCCCAGTAAAGCTCCCAGATCGCGATCTTCCGTCACTCCCTGACGACACCGCCCCCCAGCAAATATAAGAGGCTGGGAGCAGTGAGTGGTTCCTCGGCTCAGACAACAAATTTCTTTACTTTCTTTCTCTTTAATTTTGCTGCCTATTGAGAAAATTATTTATTATTAAACTGCTTTATTGAAGTTGTTTTATTATGTGCGATCAACTATAATTCACGAAATTTTAAACAATTACTATTTGGCGTAATTATGTCAATTAACTCAGTTAGTTCTTTAATTTCTAGTTCAACTTCTGCTGCCCAAACAACTGTTTTCCCTCAATCCTCTAGTTCATTCTGGCAGTCGAGAATGACGCAAAAGGGATTTTGCGGTTTGAACACCGTAGAAATCACGCGCATTTGCATGCGCCTTTTAAGCATTGGATCAGGGATAGGCGGCGTTGGGATCACTGCTGCTGCGGCGTTGGGCGCTGTTAGTTGGCCCATCGGTTTGATCGCCATCCCTTGCATCTTAGCCTCCGCGGGGGCTCTCTGGTATACCTTTCAGTTCAACAACTATGAAAATCCGGAAGAAATGATCAAGTTTCGCAACGAAGCTGCCCGGATGAGCTTTGAACAAGTGATGCAGGCGCATGGATGGAACAGTGTCTTGCGTTGGGGAATTCTCACAACTGACCAATTTGGGGAAAAATATCGAGAACAGATGCACGGAAAAAATTTGGTCGAGATTATCCATGCTTATGAAAATGCCCAACGTCACCTCGCGGAGTCGTCTTATCGCCAATTTGAGTACCAGATTCCTTCTCCTGCTGAATGGCGGGGGCAGTGGCGTACAGAAACTGCCGCAAAAACTTTTGAGGAGATCATTCAAACTTATCCTCTTGATGAATTGGAGAGATTCAATCTGGTTGAAGCGGGAGAGATGCAGCGGATCAAAGACCTTAAGAAGGATTTTGATGGGGTTAAGGAGAACTACGAAACGGCGACGGCTCGGATCGAAAGAGAATTTCAAGCAAACACCGAAGTCTTCCAGCGCGCTCATCAATCCGATTGCTCCAGAGCGGAACAGCACTATAATGGCAATTGGGCAGTGCGCCGTTTAACAGCGTTTGAGCTCGAGCATGTTCGAGAAAGACAAACAGTCCAAGGCACAGCAAACCAACGTAAAAATGAAGCAAGACAGCGTTTTGACAGATCTGTAGCCGCTATCACGAACAATGGGCAAATCCCTTACAACAATCTCCCAGCAAGAGATAAACTCCTTTACGACCAGCAGAACAATGAGCTTCAGGTCAGCATGACAACAGCCGACACCGAAGCCCGTTTGCAAATTGCAAACATCGATGCGCGCTACATCGGCGAAAGAACACGCCTTAATGCTGAGGAAAACCGGGTCAGAGCAGAACGTACGCAAATGCAAAACGAAGCGAAAGCCCGTTATGATGCTGCTGTCGTCTGCCATCGGCAACACAAAGAGCAGCAAATGGCCCCCTTCACCGCGACTTTCCGTTCATCCGTAGGCGACCTAAACGGCCGCTACTGCGCCTATCTGCGCACCATCGGCGTCGCGTGATAATGAAAAGCGTCTCCCGTAATTTGGGATAGACATTATGAATTAGCGTGAGTGGGATGAAAAGTCGTAAGGTGGCTGAGAGAGTAGTTAATAGTAGTGCAAAAACATACGCATATGTGAAAATATGCGGTCATGAAGAACACATATTCTCCATATGAATTCGATTCGTGAATCCGACAGACGACGAAAATCCTATAAAGGTACGATCGTAAGGCCCACCGGCGTTGTTATATGCATGATCAGTATGTGCAGATAACTGGGCTAAAACCCAACTTATCACCGAGTGGAAACAGGCGGAAAACCAGAAGGACAATCGTACTCATATCGAAGGTAAAACCGGTAAAGAATCGGCAGACTCTACGATACGATGATTCCTCCTTGACCTCTGTCTTGAAGGCTGAAGCAACTTGAGTCAGGTTTATGGTTCTGACGACGAACAGAGCCTGAATTATTTGCCCTAGACAGTCGAGACGGCACTTGTGCCAATCGAAAAAATTGGATAAAGTTGCTTGCAACTCGCTGATGTGTTTCATTATACCTCGCTGTTTGAAAGTCAACGAGATATGATCGCTCTTCAGCGAGT
>CAJCIW010000057.1 GCA_903970455.1 Verrucomicrobiota bacterium
GAATTTCATACGCTTCCTCGCCGATCCAGCTTTTGATCCAACTTGAGGCCTCTTTCCCGTCCAATCCTTTCCAATTGTTACGCTTCGTGGAACAGAACACATGCAGACCATACCTGATTTTTGATAGTAAATTGACCCCGGGAAACTTAAGAAGGGCAATGGGATTTCCCCAGGGATGCACTTGACGCTGATAGAAATACCCCATTTTAGTTTCTGTCCAACGCATTTTATCTGCGAGACCAAGCTCGCGCAAGATTTCCAAAAAGGCTCTATCGGAAATGCAATGGAAGTGGTAATACCGTTCTATGCTCAGCCCCCCAAAATCAAAAGACGCAGTCATCCCCCCTACTCGATCATCTGCTTCGAAGATGACAGGGGTGCATCCTTCTTTGATTAATTGATAGGCGACAGCGAGTCCCATGGGGCCCCCACCTAAAACACAAACTGGGTTGGGATTCTTTTCCATTCTAAAATTCTAGAGCTACTTTGCTGTAAATCGAATCATTAAAAGTTTCGTGGATTGCTTCTGGTAAAGGGGTCGCTTTGATATTAAAAAGAGTTGGCCAATCAATCCTTTCAAACTCATCGCCTGCCGTTAAAGCTTTTAATTGATCTGCTGTAAAAGGAGGATTAGAATCGAATATAGCCCATATTTTCAGCAAACCATAAAACAAGTTGTAAGGAATTTTGAGAATTAAACAATTTGAATCAACGCACTTTTTAATCAAACGAATTAAATCTATATAATCAATTCTTTCCAGGCCAGAAATGTTAAATGTCTTTCCTTGAATTCTGTTTTCCATACAACTGATGATGATTTTACAAAAATCACCCACATACAATGGCTGTCGCATATAGCGTCCGTGTCCAGGAATAGGGAAAATGGGGATCTTTTGCATAAATCGCGAAAGCCAGCCTAAATGCTTCCGGTCGAACCAGCCAAACATCAAGGTAGGCCTAAGGACAACGCAATTGATACCACTTTCCAACACAAGTTTTTCTTGTTCTCTTTTCGTATGGGTATAATGATCGTCTGCGACCGATGCAACGACAGATGAGCTAATGTGCACTGTGTAAGGCACTTTGTAATGCTTGATCGCATCCAAGACTTGACGAGTAGAATCAACGTTGTTTCTAATGAAGGGTTCTAATGTCGGCCCACCGATCTGTGCCTGCAGCATGACAACAGTTCCGGCATTCTCAAAATGCCGCTTCCAGGGCCCATGTATGCACAAGTCTGCATATTCTACGATAATATCAGGATGCAACTCCCTTAAAATTTCCAGGTTAGAACGGTGTTTATCCAATACGACAAGATTTTTAAAACCATTGCGTTTCAAATGGGCAACAAGATTTTGTCCCACGAGGCCGGCACCGCCTGGAAGAATAATCTTAGTTAATATCTGCGACTTAAGATCCACTTTTCAAACCTTTGAAGAATCTCATAGATTTTCTCAATAACCCCGTGGCTCTCCATGAGTTTGATTGGAGAACTTCGTTTAATTGTTTCTCTAATTCATGACAGCGATCCTGCAATTTTTCGCAAAGATCTATATGAATTAAGGATAACAGGGAAAACCTTTCATTTAAAAGAGCGTTTACGTTTGGATCCGCACATAACCTCAATATATAATGCAGAATATCCGCAGTATGATCCTCCCATGTCCGGGCGAGGCCCGGTTCAATAGCCAATGGTTTTGGCGAATTGATGAGATGCGGCAAATCACCGATAACTTCAAAGGGCACAATAAGATCTGGGCGGGGACAATTTTCTGCAATCTCCTTAAGCAAGAGGGTATTCCGAGCAAACACTCTTTTTCCATAAGCAATTGCTTGCATAACAGGAAATCCAAATCCTTCATAATGGGAAGGAAAAACAACATTGGATGCATTCCTGTAAAGGCTATGGACCAGTTCAACTGACTGGTGCCCAGCAGGAAACATTTGCACATTAGGCCATTTAAATTCTCCCGAGCCTAAAACCATAATTTGTTGATTCGGAAATGATTGCGCTAATAAATGCACTGTTTCGGGAACAGCTTTATGAGTAAAATGATTTCCAACAACAAGGAAATGGTTTTGACTCAATTCTCCATCAAATGTTCTGTACTCAGCAGGATTGGTACTAAGAAGGGAAGAAATCCCATCAACTCCAAATCTTAAATGAAACTGATTTCGCGTAAATTGACTGCTAAATAAAATGCCATTAGCAGTTTTAAGTGCGATTTTCCAAGCGACATCGAGATGAGGGGTTTTTAAATATTCGCAATCCCAAGCGATTGTATCCTCCATGAAAAAAGCGTTAACCGGGGCAAGATGCGCTAATCGATTTAGGTCATCCATACGCATTGGCTGACCTATTCGTATGGCCGCATCAAACGTAAATTCGGTACCTAGAGGGACTATTTGAATATTTTCTAGTTGATCAATTCCATGAAAAATAGCCGATTGATCATCAATCGATACAAAGACACGGATGTTTTTCGGGGTTGACGTTACAATTTGCGATAAAGCCTTTATAACACAAATCGCATGTTGGAAGGTTCCATTGTGAGAAGAGACTACGTTAGAGAGATCAAAGAGTATAGATAAGGATGTTCCCGCATCTATCCGACGAGTATAAATTTTTTCTAAAGCTAATTTAGGAGAATTGAAATACTCTTGAACGAGTGGGAGAAACTCGGGGATCCTCTGATTGATAATTTTAACATTTTCTAATAGGTGCTCATTTGCGCTATCCCCAAAAGAAACTGAACCGAAATGATGAACATAGGCATGATTAGCTAGAACCGCCCTATAGCCAGCCCGGTTCGCAAGCATCACGAGCTCATTTTCTTCGTGATATCCCAAATTGTAAATTTCATTCAGCAAGCCGAATTCAGCAAACATCGAATAACGAATATAAGCGCAAAATCCTACGATCGAGGGAACATATCTAAAACGGGGCAACTTTTTACAAAGCTGGCGATGAATTTGTTTTCCCTCTTCAAGAGAACAATTCTTTTTTGATTCTGGAACTATTGTGCAGATTGAGGCGTTATTGCTCCTCGGACTTGCAAACCCAACCATTGAGTCGATCTCAAATGCAGCTCTCAATTCAGAGATCACCCCGCAGGTCAATATAGCATCCGAATTTAGCAGCAGCACATCCCTTTTCAGGGCAACGCCTTCTTTGAGCCCTTTATTTGTTGAACGTACAAAACCCTCATTTTTATCGTTGATGATGAGCTCTGTTTCAAGTCCTAGTTGACTTAGGGTTTCCAAAGATTTTTCCAAGGATGAGCGAAGAGTGATATCCTCTGGAGAGTCGCAAATGAAGAGAATTTTTGCGTTCAGCGATTTTAAAGTTTCCAATTCTTCGATGAGTCCATTCATTAGAGAACAGACAAGATGTTCATTGCGCCAAAACGAGACAATCACAAGTAGCTCCTTCAAGCAAAAAGACTTTGAAGGATCTATAGATAAATGATTTAGCATAGATGTTTTTTAAGTCTTGCTTCGGATGAGAGAGCCTTCCACCTTTTCGGCTTTTCAAGTATATTAACCTTTTCTCTAAAACACAATAAATTTCCAGGAACCTAAATACTCTGTCCATATACCCAAGTTGAC
>CAJCIW010000058.1 GCA_903970455.1 Verrucomicrobiota bacterium
TGTGTCATTTTTTGGTGGTATATTCAGAGACTTTTATGCCTAGATTGGACAAAACGAGCGTGCTAAGACCATGCGACCAGTCGGAATTTTTAATCGATCTCATACTTCAGGGGCGACTATGTAAAGACTTTGAGGCAACGCTTATAGAATTCAATGATATAGGCGAAACGGCGCGATTCATCTCGGTCCTAAAGGGACCGAGTTTTCTCGCGTCCAGTGGATAAAATGCAAGCGCAATTTTATGAATTTGTGATTAGAGCAGAATCATCACCCTCGTTCCGAAATGATCCATCTATTAAGCAGACACTCGCCAAAATCGAAGAGACTTCACAAACGGTCAGGTCGATATTTGGTCAAATTCAAATCTTCAACCATTGTTACGGAGTCATCAATGAGGAGCTGAGAACTTATCAAACCTCAACCAAAGATCCCCGCCCACAAGATGCTTGGCTAGAGGCTAAATTGGAATTAATCCAACAAACTCTCCAGAGAGTAAAAGATAATGGCAGCATTGCTCGTGCTTTTCAACAGCTCGGGGAGAACCTCACCTCGGCTCTTCGCTCGGGGGAAACGTCGCTGAATTCAGCAAGCCCTCTCACTGACTCTCTTGTGAAACAACTTGAGATTGAAAAGAGAAGCCTCGATATGACGGATTTTGGTGCCAACACAGCGGGTGAGTTTAATTCCTATTTGCCCTTCTTTGAAAAGCTGCGAAAAATTTCTAATGATCATCTTGATCTAAAAGAAAAAAATCCGACTTTCATCAAAGTCTATACTCAAACTTATCACCTCATTACTCTCTCAATATCCGAACATAGTGATCACATCTGGGATACTCCTCGACCAAGAGTTGTGGAAGAGATAAGGGGAATGACCAAATCTCTTGCGACGGTCATCGACAGAACAAACCCTATTTAAATCGATATGCAGCCCGATTGCTCAACCGAAAATAAGGTTTTGCAATCGGCCCGGACGCAAACGTCTTGCCATTTTTCTTTGAATCCTTATCCTAGAGTTAACTTCACGCGGAATAATACATCATGTCCCTCGCTTGGATATTTCTTTTGCTGGCAGGATTCTTTGAAATCTGTTTTACGATCGCCTTAAAGTTCAGTCAGGGGTTCACACGCATTCTTCCCAGTATTATCACCGTGATTTTCATTGTGTTGAGCTTCTTTTCTGTTTCTCAGGCGATGAAGAGCATACCGATTGGAACTGCTTACGCTGTATGGGCTGGGATTGGCGCCGCCGGGACCGTCGTTTGCGGCATCATCTTTTTTGGAGATTCGTATCACATTATTCGCCTGATTTCTATATTTTTGATCATTATCGGCATCATTGGCCTAAAACTCGCTCACGTGGAATGATCTTCTTTCTCTATTTTGCCTGTTGCCTGTGTCTGGCGTTTCGCAGCATTGCATCTGTCTTTTATGGCTTAAGAAAATTTAAATACTCACTTTTATTTTTAGTTTATCTGATTGTTGCATTCCCCCTTGTCTTACCCATCGCATCTACCATAAAACAAGATCTCTTCATCAAAATCAGCGTTGCCGCTTTTTTAATCGCTCTGACAGCTTATTCCCTCTATCGGCAAAAGGGGAGAAGTGGTGAAAAATTTTCTTTGCGCAAGACACTCGTATGGATCTGTTTTCTGGCAATGGGTCCACTCCTCATGGGGATCAATGCGATTGAAAATCTATCCACTGAAAAACCGGTTTTAAAAGTCTGCCTGACAGGGAAAACAGAAATAAGAGAGATGGTATGGAAAAATCCCACTGGCCCAATAAGGCACTCTTCTATCGAATGTCATGAGATTGTTTTTCAGTGGATCGATGGGAAAGAGATTGCCCGCTTCTTATTATGCGGAGATCTGATTGGAGTACGTGCAAAAATCTTGCGTTTCCATCCTTTCCTCAATGCAATCGGAATCTCCAATAAGTTTCAGCCTGATCTGGTTTATACGGGGTATCGCCGCGCTGAAGATTATGGAGAGTTCCCTGTGGAAGCGCATTCCCTTGCTTTGGGAACATCTTTATTTCATTCTTTCCTCTTAAGAGGGTGGGAGACCTTGTTTTTTCATCATCCCCATTCTTTTTGGTTTAAGAGCGCAAACCTCGAATCCAACTATTTCCCCATTCTGGATAAGTCAGGTCAAGTTCTAGAAGCAGAATACTTTCTTACCCTCTCCTCGGCAGGATTGTCGGCGATAAAAATCTAAAAGATTTTCAAAATATACCGGATCGGTTAAAAACGAAATTTTACTCTTCCTAAAAAAAGGAGGAATTATGCACGTCGTACGGACTTTCGGCCACGTGGTAGGAGGGACCTTGCTCGTCACGGGAACGAGCATTGGAGTAGGCATGTTGGCATTGCCTCTCGCTACGGCGAGCGGAGGATTTATCCCCGCTGTTTTTGTCCACCTGATCTGCTGGGCTTTCATGTTAAGCACGGGCCTTTTGATCCTCGAGGCGTGCATTTGGATGCCCAGGGGCGCCAATTTGATCACTTTATCCTCTCGTCTTCTCGGAAAATGGGGCAAGACGTATTGCTGGATTCTTTATTTATTTCTTTTTTCATGCCTCATGGTAGCCCACATCGCTGGAGGTGGAGGGGTCGTTTCCGATTTGAGCAGCGGTACCCTCCCGCATTGGCTGGGAACAGTGATTTACGTTCTGGTTTTCTCTCCTGTCGTTTATTTTGGCGCTCTATGGGTCGATCGCTTAAATTTAATATTAATCGCAGGGGTTGCAATCACCTATCTTGTATTTGCCTCTTCTTCAGCCAGTTACGTTGTTCCCTCCTATCTCACGCACATGAATTGGGAAAAGATCTGGTGGGCGCTTCCTGTGATTTTTACTGCCTTTGGCTATCAAATCCTGATCCCGACACTCTTTAACTACATGAATCGAAATGTTCCAAAGGTGAGACTCGCCCTCATCTTAGGAACAACCATTCCTCTTCTCATGTACATCATCTGGGAATTTCTCATCCTTGGAATCGTGCCGCTTGAAGGAAATGGGGGGCTCCTGGAAGCATTAAAAAAAGGGCAAAACGCGGTAACGCCCCTCGGCAATTACATCCATAACCCCACACTTTTAGAAGTGGGAAGATTATTTGCTTTTTTTGCAATGACGACCTCTTTTTTAGGGATTTCTATCGCCTTCATCGATTTCTTGCTCGACGGTTTAAAACTTTCCAGGAAAGGGGCTCCAAAGATCACCGTCTGCGCGTTGATCTTCTTGATCCCTTTAGCTCTCACTCTGACCGACCCCCATTTGTTTATCGCGGCGTTGGGTGTTGCAGGAGGGATTGGAGTCGCTTTGCTTTTGGGAGCGCTCCCGGTGATGATGGTCTGGGCAGGAAGATACAGGCAAGGCTATTCCTTGACGCATCAACAATTGCCCGGTGGAAAGGTCACTTTATCTTTACTGTTGATCTTTGTCCTCTTTGAACTCACGATATCTGCATTACAAGTTTTCCCTTAACTTTTCCTGTTTCCAAAAGCCGGTGCGCTTCGACGACCGTTTCAAGCTTCAATTCTCCCAATGTTTGAATCGGAGAAGGAGGGATAGAGCCGCTTTCCAGGAGTTTAGTGATCTGATTCAGGTGATTGGAATAGATGCTCAACGCCTCTTTTGACCCTGAATAAGATTCGGCGCCGACGAAAATAAAGTGGAGAGAGAGATTTCTGTTAAAACAGAGAGTTCCCCTCGCCCAAACGGGGAATTCAAAAGCGGGATTTTCAGGAACCGCGGACACAAAATGGCCTGAATGAGCAGTGAGATCCAAACAAAGCTTTTTCATCTCTCCGCCGACGAAATCAAAAGTTGCATGGAAAAGTCTCTCTTCATGCATTGTAAGTAATTTCCGCTCCATCTGTTCGTGGGTCAATCCTTCGTAAATGAGAATATCTTCTTTATTGAGTCCCATCTCCTTTTGCAAAAAATCGGAGCTGGACTGGCTTCCCGCAACAGTAAAAATCCTCTTTGCTCCGGCAAATTTTGCCATTTCAACAGCGATCGATCCCAACCCTCCGCCTGCTCCGGCAATAAAAATCGCATTGCCCTTTTTTATCGCGGATGAGGCGATGACCGCCCGATAAGCGGTCAGACCAGAAAGCGGAATGGCGGCAGCTTGTTCAAAGGTAAGATTTTTCGGCTTTTTAGCGGCAAATTCGATAGGGAGGCAAAGGTATTCGGCGTAGCTGCCGTTAGAGGAGTGTCCAAAAGCCATGGCGTAGACTTCGTCTCCGACGGCAAACCCTTTCGTCTCCTCCCCAACCGCATCGATCACACCGCTGCAGTCCGCTCCCAAAATTAACGGCGTTTGCCCGCCAAACACCCCTTTCCGAATCTTAAAGTCGACAGGATTGAACCCTACAGCCTTGATCTGAATCCTGATCTCCCCTCTTTTGGGCTCCGGTTTTTCTACTTCCTTCAGTTTCAATTGAGAACTATCCCCAAATGCTTCCAATACAACTGCTTTCATCTCAGGCCTCCTTTGAAGAAGGATATTCTACGGAATTTTCCATTATTGAGATATGCACCAATTTAACAATTTTTTATCGACAAAATTTGATCTAATTTTTTACTGTTAATGGAATGGAAAAGACGCTCCGTTTAAGCTTCCAAAAAGACCCTCTGACTCTCGATCCACGAATAAGCAGCGATCCCACCTCCTCAACAATGGTATTTCTGCTCTTCAAAGGACTCACTCGTTTTGAGCCCGATCATACAATTCGCTGCGATTTGGCCAATTCCTTTCACATTTTGAATGGCTACAAAAAATTCATCTTCCAATTGGGGAGACATTTTTGGTCGAATGGCGATTTGATCACTGCTCATGATTTTGTCCACTCTTGGAAACGGGCTCTCTCTCCTAATTTTCCCGTTTCAGCTTTGAATTTTTTTTATCAGATAAAAAATGCGGAAAAAGTAAAAAAAGGTCTGCTTCCTCTTGATAAAGTTGGTGTCTATGCAGAAAATGATTCCACACTGGTTGTAGAACTTGAACATCCGTGCCCCTATTTTCCCGAGCTCGTATCATTTTGTCCTTTCTTTCCTGTTTCTTCCAAAATCGATGAAGATAATATTTATTCTGTTTACAGCGGGGCGTTTGAATTACAAAGTTGGAATAAAGGAAAGGAGATACATTTAAAAAGAAATCTTCTCTGCAAGGGCACCACACAACTGAGCAACATCGAAATAAGAATCATTCCGGATGAAACAGAGGCTTTTGGCTTATTTGAGAACGATCAGCTAGACTGGATCGGAGATCCTGTTTCTCCCCTTCCCGTCACCTATTTGCCAGCTCTTTTCTCGAACAAGCAAATTAAGCCAATTGCAGGGGTTGTGAGCTGTTGGTTTAATACCCTAACTCCCCCTTTTTCCAATGTCAATCTGCGAAAAGCATTTGCTTACGCTATTCCACGTGAAAAACTATTGAAAAAACTCCTAATCCCTGATGCTTTATCAGCCGACCACTTCTATCCTGGCATTTTACGCGACGCCGCCTCTCCAATGAAGGAATGCCAAGAGACGGCAAGAGAACTATTTGGTGATGCTTTGCATCAACTGAATCGAAAACAACTAAAAATCACACTTAGCTATGAAGCTACAGATGTATTTTCCCGGATCGCAGCCTTGTTAAAAGCGTATTGGGAGGAAACATTTAACATCACCATCAAGCTTGAGTCGTTATCCTTTAAAGATTTTTTTCAAAGGCTTCCTCGTCGTGAATTTCAATTCGGCCTACTTCGGGTTCTTTCCCAATATACAGATGTGTTGAACTTTTTGGAGAGATTCCAGTCGAGGGATCTCCCGAGAAATTTTTCCGGTTGGGAAAATTCAAAATATAAAACTCTTCTTAAACGGTATCAAAAAACGATAGACCGCTCAAAACGGCAAATTCTGGCAAAGCAAGCTGAAAAGATCCTCTTGGAAGAAATGCCTATCGCTCCGATTTATTATAGTCACTATGTTTACATGCAAAAGCCCCATCTTCATCATCTTGCCATTTCACCGAATGGGATTGTGCAGTTCGACCGAGTGAAATTAGAAACCCGGCTCGCCTCGTTTAGTGAAGATCCATTGCAAGTCGCCAGTTATACTGCGGTCGGCTTGTAACGTCGACTTTCTGCGGCTGCCTTTTTCCATTTGACTTTCCGTTCCCTCTCGCAAGCTTGCAGAAGATTGCTTAGAGCTCCACGCTTTGTCAGTTAATTTTGAGGTTCTGTTGCCGAACCCGTTTTTAGGTTATTTTCACGCACCAGCATTACACCGCAAAGCATTAAAAAGATACCGCTCACTATCTTCATCGTGTCCAGGGTTTCTCCCCAAAATAACCATCCAAATAGAACGCTGAATAATACGCAAAAATAGACAAAGCCTCCGACAATATGGGGAGAAGCCATTGCATAAGCACGAGTAATCAAATACTGATGGATAAGGCCCAGAATCGAAATGGGAACGATATAAATCATGACTGTCGAAAATGGAATCGGTTCCCAGGAATGGATACAAGGGATGATACTGACACCACCTGCAATCAAGGTGCTGTAAAAAAGAATGGCAACGATATGTTCTGTCTTTGACAACTCATGTAACGTTACCGCCATGAAGGCTCCCAAAACCCCTACACTCAAGGAAGCAAAGCTCGCCAGATGAAGCATATCAAAGTTGGGTTTTAACAGAAAAAAAAGGGAAACAAAACCCATGAATAGCAGGTAAACGGATTTGGCTGAAATCTTTTTTCTATAGAAAAACCAATACATCAGAGGGATAAAGAGAGGAAGAGTGTATTGCAGAATGATGGCATCCCCCAATGCGAGGTGTTTTATTCCATAAATGGAGCAATAGATGGATAGAGCAACGGCGATCGATCTCCCTAGATACAAACTCAATCTCTTTGTTTTTAGAGCATCTCTGTATTTAAAAAAAAAGGGAGTCAAGATAAGAAGGTCGAAAAAGAATCGAAGTACCAGCAGTGTCTCTACTCTCTCTATAGGAGCTGATTTGATAATAGTAGATCGAAGAGCAAAAAAAAATGAAGAGAGGATTGCAAATAGAATTCCTTTTCTTATCCCATCACTATAGATCCTAAAAATCATGCTCCATATCCTGCAGAACACCCGCAGTCGCAAGTAGATTTTACATTTGGGTTTACTATAGTAAAGCCCAATTTTATAAGTCCTGTAAAGTTGTCGTCTATAAAACCTTCCTCAAAATCGATGAGGGAGCCCAAAAGCCTATCTATACAGAGAGTTGGAACAGAAATTTCTACCCCATGAGAATGAAAAATTTTGTGGGTAGGATCCCGATGGGAAGAAGGCTCAAGAATATACTCAAAACCAGCGCCGCAAGCTGCGGGTTGATCTGCAAATTTAACCCCCCACCCCATTTTTCCCTCCTCGCGTAAGATTTCTTCCAATTTCAATGCGGCTTTTTCGGTCATTGAAATTTCATTATGGATTGTTTTCTCTTCCAGAATTTCATTAAGTTTTTTTAGTAAGAGATAAACTTCACTCCCTTTTTTTCCGTGTTTTGCGAGATAAACTTCTAATGATTCCTTAGGCAAGTCATGGGGAAAAGAGGCAAAATTCTTAATAGCGCGTCGGAGTTTTTGAGCTTTTGGAGGAAAGTTGAGAACAATCTCATCGACTTTCATTTTTTCATGTATGATTTGTGCTGTCATAAAATTCTCTTATGTTGTTTCAGAGAATGATCAACGATTCAGACACATATCGTCAAGAAACAACTATCCAGCAGAACGGAGAAGTCGGTTCATTAGTGCTTTTTGAGCAGAAAGCTCTTCGTCGCAGAGAACCAGAATTTCAGAATAGTTTTTCTGATCGGCAAATCGAAGGAGGGAATAGAATTCTTTTGCAGAGAGAAGAAAAGTATCGGCTTTCGCACAATTTTCGAAAGGGCGAAGGGATAAAACCATTTTCTTCTCTGAGGAAGAGTGCTCGCAATAAGCCATTATCTCATCGGTCGAACGGAAAAGCTTGACGGATGCTTGGGGGGAATAATGCCGGTATTTCATTCCCGGAGACAAAACGGGGCCATGTCCAGGGTTGGCGATCTCGATCCATTGACCAAGCGCTTGTTCGATCTCTTCTTTGGTGATCGTGCCTGGGCGAAAAAGAATGGGAGTTTCTCCGAGCAAACTGACGACAGTCGATTCAAGACCGAAATCTGTCTTGCCTCCATCGATGACAGCGGCAATTTTTCCCTCAAAGTCTTCCAAAACATGGGAAGCCTGTGTGGCGCTCGGTTTGCCGGATAGATTTGCGGAAGGGGCGGCAACAGGCTCTCCGACGAGAGAAATGAGTTTTGAAGCGATCGGGTCAGAGGGCATACGCAAAGCGATTGAGGGTAATCCCGCCGAAACGATCGATGGAACAGCCTCATGCCGCTTTAAGACAATCGTCAACGGCCCGGGGAAAAAAGCCTCCGCCAATCGATAGAACGAATCGGGAATTTCTACCGCGATTTGTTCCACCTGGCTGAGTGAATCGATATGGACGATGAGAGGATTGTCAGAAGGACGTCCTTTGATTTTGAAAATCGAAGCTACAGCGATTGGATTGAAAATTGCTGCTCCAAGTCC
>CAJCIW010000059.1 GCA_903970455.1 Verrucomicrobiota bacterium
TCATCGACCGCGAGGGCCCTGTGGCCCCTGTTTCCTGGAAAGATGCCGACAAGGCATTTGTTGCCGGTATCCAGTGGAAAGATTTGGGGAATATGATCCAATCGATCGGAACAGCGCAGCCCATCAAGCAGCTTGGAAATCTGGTTTTGTTAAATCCTGTCTCTCCAAAACCGATGAGCCAGCTCCCGATTCCTGAAGAAAAAAAAGAGGAGATAGCGGCAGGTTTTGAAGCGCAACGGAAAGAGATTCAACAAATCAAAGATCCGAAGCAAAGGGCACAAGCGGAAAGACTTCTCGAAGCAGGACAAAATCAAGTCAAGCTCGGCGTTCTTCCCGTCAACAGGAGTGTCAATTACAATCCCTCCCCCTTTATTCTTTTCCATAATGTCTTTCAAGAGACCTGGAAGACGATTGTGGCTTTGTTCTCAGGGAATGTCAGCCCAAAATACATGTCCGGGCCTGTCGGCATCGTCCATGTGATGCAGCAAAGTTGGGCTTCCGGCTTTAAAGAAGCTCTCTATTGGCTTGGCATGATCAGTTTGAACCTCGGCATGCTCAACCTGATGCCCCTCCCTGTTCTGGATGGGGGGCACATCTGCTTTTCCCTTTGGGAATGGATCACTAAAAAACCGATCAAAGCCAAAACGATGGAGCGGCTGATCATCCCCTTCGTCATTCTTTTGGTCGCCCTTTTCGTCTACATGACCTACAATGATCTCATGCGCCTCTTTTCCGGGATGTTTAAGTAGTTTTTTTAACCACTCGTTCACTTCCCTCACTAGAGGACACAGAGTTCACAGAGATAGTACAGAGGGGAGGATTTTTCTTTTTTTGCGAAAGCAAAAAAAGAAGATTCATGCCGCGTTGCGGCAATCATTACACAGTCACATGGAAAATCCCATCCGTCACAAACTCCTTGCCGAAGTTGATCAAGAGGCCCCATTTGATGCCGGTCAGGCGTAGATAGGTAGACAGCTGAACCTGGTAGAATGGGAAATCTTTTCCTGTCGCTTTCACTTCGATGATGATCTTGTTATCCACTAAGAGGATGTCTACAAAGTGAGGGTTCGTCGAGTTTTTGGATTATTTTGGCCGCTTTTCGATTCTTTTTGCGGGGGTAGTATACGCAAGTTGATACAACCCCCGCAAAAAGAATTCGAAAATCGGCTCAAAAGAACCGAAAAATCGACAGAACCTCACTTGGTATACATCCTCTAAGATATCGAGAAATAACGGGTCCCTTACCACTTTATTCTTGTAAGTCACTGGAATCTGCATTTGCCTTTGTGTGGGAATTCCACGCAAAGACAACTCATGGCAAAGGGCTGATTCGTAAATCGTTTCGAGGAGGCCGGGGCCTCCTAGAAGACGATGGACTTCGATTGCAGACTCGACAATTTGCTGGGAGAGATCTTTTTCCATCAAAAACCCTTTGGTTTTCGCCACTTCCCAAAAATTATTGCCAAAGAAAAAATTAAATCACAGAAAAAAAAAGCATTTCCCGGAAGAAGTTACTTCGATTCCCTTTCGAGAAGTTTGATCATCTGGAAAAGAAGATTAGAGCCGCTCGGGGCTATAGGCGGCCTTGCGAGGTTGGGATCTCGCACGGTTAGCAAGCTCCGTGGATCATTTTTAAAGGTGTTCGAGCCGTAGTTGTCGAATTGAGGCATCCGGTGGCCGTACCAGAGGTGCCAATAAAGCAATTGAACGGTCTCGTGCCGAATTTCCATCCGCTCAAAAATTTTGAAGAGCTGAACATTGTTCACCTCGTTTGCCGGACGCAACGAGAGTTCGTAGAAAGCTTGAAGTTGTTCTTTTTCATACGCGTTTTGGAGTTTTTCGGCTTTTCCGTGGTGTTCTGAGATCAGCTGTTCGAGGATGTTTGTGCCCGTTAAGTTTAAGACAGCCTCGGTCGCTTCGGTCACGACTTTCCGAATCTCCCCTTTTTCTAATGCGATTTGTCCGTAAGCGTAATGGTATTCTTCTCGATTGACATGTTCTTCCCCAAATTTTTTGAGATGAGATTGATAAACGAGGCTGTGAAGGGAAATTTGCAGCTTTTCGGGAAGGGTTTTTAAAGCGATAAGGAGCTCATCGTTGGAAGAGGAGTGAACTTTTTCAAGAAACCCTTCTAAAAGCTTTTCGCTCAATTTCTCGGAGGCAATCTCTAATCGATACTTTTCGACGAGAAGCAATTGTTCCACCAGAGTTTTCCCTGTCGAAGAAATAAACAAGGGTAGCTTGATGTCCCGGAGCCTTTCCGGATGGGTATTCAAGGTATTCGTTCCATAGTCGGGGACATCCGGGGTTCTGTCGTTCACCCAGATCGCGTATCTCAATGCCGTCAAAGTTTGGGGAGCATTTTGTTCCAAGTTTTGGAGAGCCTCGCGGAGAGCGGAAGGAGCGGCATTCGTTTGCAAAAGGGCATTCAATGCTTGTAGCTGATTGACATTCTGCTGGCACGCTGCCATTTCTTGAGAGAGTGTCTCCCCATCTTCGGCAGGCCGGGCGCGGGAAGCCTGTGCAGTTGCCAGGGCTTGCTGCTGGCGCGCTGCTTCAACACGCGTGTAGTGGTGCATGTAGCTCGTGTGAGAGGGCCCTTTTTGTCCAAAAAGAATCTGATCGATCTCTTGTTCGCTGACAAGGCGGACATGGGCATCGTCGGCCTCAATCCATTGTCCGTTGATTTTTCGATAGGCGATGTAATGCCCGCTCCCAAACTCCCCTTTATGGACGTTAAACGTGTCGATCTCGTAGGCGATAGGTGTATTTTCTCTCGTTGTGTCCGGGGGCAGCACAATGATCTGATGGACCGCCAACGGTGAGGCAATTTTATAACCTGCGCCATTCAGGGTAGAACCAAAACGTTTGATGGTCAGGAGGAGTTCTTCGGGCGCTTGGACGAATTGGCGCCCCTCGCCGATCAGTTCGAACTGTTGAATATTCCTATTGGGAAGAAGATAGGTTCCTGTGTCGTGGCCTTCAAGATGTGTGTTGTGAAAAAATTCACTTAGCAAAGTGGAAAAGGAGAGATGCCCTTTATTTTGCAAATCCAGGATGATTTGATAATCGCTATTGGTGAGAGAAGAGACATGATCATTTCTCAATTGAGAATAATCATTTCTGGCAAGCTTTTGTGGATCTGCAGGGAACGGATTTCCAATAGGGCGGTAGTGCCGTTTTGTCTCAAGGGAAACATAGGGGGCCGGAAGGGGATTGCCGGGAGCTTGCTCGTGCAGGATTTGTTCGTAACGCCCCATCAGAACTTGCATCCCCTCCCAGGCGTCTTCCTGCCGGTAAGAGGATTCGGAGAATATTTCATGGGAGGTTAAGGGATTTTTATGGCCAAAGAAATGATGGAAAGCAAGACGGACATTCTGTGAAATCTGAGTGGGCACGGATTGTTTGCCTGCTAAAGCGGTATCATAAGCTGTTAAGGCTTCAAGCAGGCCATTCCCATGCCGAACATTCTGCGCGTTTTGCACGTCGTGAGCATAATAATTGGCTACAACCTCGTACGCGCGTCTGAAATTCGGCATCGATAAAATCATACTTAGCAAAGAATTGGCCCAGCAATTGGCGGAAGAGATATTCCCAAAGCCAACAGCGAAATCGGTTGCTTGTGCTCCCGATTGAGCGGATGAAGAGGGGAAGGAGAGGGTAGGAATAACAACGATCTCCTTGGGAAGGGGAGGGGGTGGAGGAAGAGAAAAGCTCAGGGTCAAAATTTCATTGAGTTTGTTTTGCAAATCCTGTTTAACTTCCTCGGCATCGACAGTGGAATCAGGAGAACTCGCTGTCCATTTGAAATATTTCGAGACGTTGACGGGAGCGCGGTCCAATACACTGACAATTTTATCCTGTAAAGTGGTCATCCGTTCGATAACCGATTCCAATTTCTCTGGATCGGGTTTTCTCTTGGTGGTGGTGTACAAAAGGTCGAAATACTGTTTGTGTGCAGAAATATGGGAATAGTTAACTTGTTTGGACATTTTGAGCCTGAATGTAATTATAATTAATTTATGAAAAATATTATAACATCAATAGTAGTTCTTTTCTATAAAGCTAATTTTTTAATTTTGACTGTTAGCGGCTTTGGTCAAACCCTCGACGAAAAGATAGGTCAGCTCTTCATCGTTCCTGCCTGCCCTTTACGCGGCGAGGATCATCTCGACGACCTCGAAAAGCTGATCCGAGAACAAAAAATTGGGGGGATCATTCTAAAACAGGGGACAGCCGCGGGCCAGGTGCAGTTGATCGACAAATTACAACGACTTTCTCAAATCCCTCTCCTCTGCTTGCAAGACGGGGAATGGGGCGTCGCGATGCGTCTTGCCGATGTGATCGCTTTCCCAAAAAATTTAACACTGGGGGCAGTGCAAGAGTTATCGCTCCTGTTTCAGCTCGGCCGAGAGATCGGTCGCCAGTGCCTTTTAGTGGGAACCCATCTCAATTTAGCCCCCGTCTGCGATGTAAATTGCAATCCGCAAAATCCGATCATCCACATGCGCTCTTTTGGCGAAGACCCTTTTCAAGTTGCCGTCCGCAGCCGTCTTGTCATG
>CAJCIW010000060.1 GCA_903970455.1 Verrucomicrobiota bacterium
CATCTTTCCCAGCGAAAAAATGCTGGACCAGAGCGCATACATGAAAACAACGATTCCAATAGACATGATGCTTAAAATCAAATTTTAAATTTAATGCTGAATATCATAGCAGCAAAAGGCAATAGAATCAATACTGTTAAAATTTATTTATGCTTTCCAGCGATGATGTGGCGCTGTTTGATTTGGGGGGATTTTTCGTTGAGGACTTTATTGGGTAAAATAGAAGGGAAATTAAAAAGGAGCTTGAAAGGTAAAACTGGCAAGGCAGAAGAAAGAGGCCCTAACAAATGGCGGTTTTTGCCACCTGTGGCGAGATAGGCGAGGTGTCTGCCAGCAGCGATTACGATTAAAGGCAGGAAGAATAAAATGGTCAGTGGGATCACTAGGCCAAGGTAAATGGCGGTGGCTTTGACTTTTTCCGCTGTGGGAAAGTCTTGGAGATACCGCTCGGGAAGCAGACGGGTAATCATGGGATTTTGAACAATTCCCCTTTGCAGGGTAAATCCAAGGATTTTTGTCTTCAACTTTTCATTGGCGACTGTCCCTTTCCGGTTGCACGCATAACGTGTGATTTGATGGCCCGCCATCCAGCTTGCTGCGAAGAGCTCTTTAAAGCGGAAGTCGTCGATGAGTTGGCAAATGTTTTCCGGCAGAGGCAGCTGTAAATCTAGCCATTGCTGAAGCGCAGTGGAAAGGGCAATGGGAATGCTTGTTCTGTCCAGGCTGCTTTTGCAATGGTAGACCGTGGGAAGATTGAGGAGCTTGCACAAATAGTCGCGGAGTAGCAACTCCTCTTCGGGAGCGAGGTGGTTTTCTCTTTGATGGCGCTCTAGGAGTTGAAGGGCAGCCTCGATATTTTTTCCGGCAGGGGAAGCAGAGAGGAGGGAGGATAGGGAAGAAAACCCTTCATCTGAAATTTCTAGAGAACGGGAATGTCCAGTGGCAAAAGGGGGCAGCCATCTTTTTAAACGTTCAAATCCGTCGAATGTATTGGAAAAGAGGATTGGGTTGAACTTCACTCGATATTTCACACCCGGAGAATAGGGATCCTCAATAGTCACAACCCCCTTGTTTTTCAAATCGGTAAGCGTTTTGACTTCCTCTTCAAGAAGCTTTCTCTCGGGGAAGGCTGCCAGGGGTGATTCAACTTGCCAAATCCACGGCGCTGAGAGAAGGGAATTGACTGCGTAATCAAGCTGATAGATGACGTTCCCCTGGGAATCTTTCCGTTCGGTGATCCCTTTTCTTTTGGTCTTGATCTCATTGAGAAAGATGAAGGAGGCCTGTTCCAGCGCTTTTTTTTCTGTGTCGGGACGTCCGGCGTAGCAGATGCTCTCCCTTTTTTTTGTTTGGACAACGCGCAAATTCCCTGTATTTTCTACAGTCCGGTCGCTTGTGGATGCCAGCCCTTGCGAGAGATGAATGATTTTTCCATCTCGATCAAAAACTTTTCCGTTCATGGGGCTGTTTTTGGCAAAAAGATGGTGCGTTTCCAAGAGGGAATCGTCTTTTAAATTCAGCGAAGAGCGGAGCTCCTTATCTTCGATCATAGGAGTGCAGATCAAATCGTCCCGATCGATGGCGCTGAAAGAGATTTGTCTTTTAAACTGATCGATTTCCCGCTTTGTCAGTTCCTGATGAAATTTCTCATACCCCATCCACCATTTGGCAAAGTTCGGAAATTTGTCTTTGAGAACAGCTTTGAGGCCGTGAATCTCTTTAAAATCAGGAAAGCGGCGTTTTAATTCCTCTTCGCAGATCAGGTCAAGGCTTTTCAAGGGATTCCGGTGTTCAGCAGGTTTAAATGAAACGAAGGATCGCTCTTTGGTGTATGTAACTCGGCTTTTCCATAAACCTTCATCGATATATTCAGCAAAAGGGCGCCCTTCTTTTTTGCTGGGATGGAGGCGGTCGAGATTTTGAGACGGAACTTGACCGATTTTTTTTAAAAGGTCGTGTTCCGCTTGTTTTTTTTCATAAAACCAGGAAGGGATGGTAATTGTAAAATCGATCATAAATCAACCGTCGTTATCTTCTTTACCGCCGTGTTTTCCTCCGCCGATCAGTAGGCGTTGTCCTACTTGAGGGGAGTCTTCATTGAGGACCTTTTCAGAGAACATCGACCAAAAATTAAACATCATCGTGAACGGAAGAAAGGGGAGGGCAAATTGGGTGGGTCCGATCCAATGACGGTTTTTGCAGCCAGTTGCGAGGTAGGCGGCATGCCTTCCTGCGGCGATCAGAGTTAAAGGCAGGTAGAATAAAATGGTCAAAGGAATCAATAGGGCAATGTAGATGGCGCTGTATTTGATTTTATCCGCTGTGGGAAAATCCTTGAGATACCGCTCGGGGAGCAGGCGGGTAATGAGCGGGTTTTGGATGATACCTCGCGAAAGGGTATAACCCAAGTTCTTGTTATTAAAGGTTTCTCCGGCAACGGTTCCTTCTGCGCCGCGCGCATAGCGCGTAATTTGGTGGCCTGCCATCCAATTGGCCGCGAAAAGTTCTTTAAACCGCTCGTCTTTCAGCAGCTCGCAGAGATTTTCTGGAAGGGTGAGGTTCAAATCGATCCATTGCTTTAAAGCGGAAGAGATCGCATTCGCCATGCCCGTACGGTCTGTGCTGCTCTTGCAGTGATACACGAAAGGAATTTCCAAAAGTTTGCAAAGGTAATCGCGGAGAAGCCATTCCTCTTCGGGAAGCAAGTTGGATTTTTCCGTGTTCTGGTCCAACATTTTTATGCAGGTTTTGATCCTATCGATCTTTTGCTCGTCGTGCAGATCTTGAAGTTTGCTGTTGGCCACCGTTTTTAGATTTCTCCAACCTTCTTCAGAGATTTCCCCAGAGCGGGAGTGTCCGGTAAAAAAGGTGGGTAGCCAATCTGCAATTTTTGCAAAAATGTCAGAGGAACGGGAAAACAGGATGGGATTAAAATGGACTTGATACTTCATTCCCGGACGATGGGGATCTTCAATAGTCACCGCTCCTTTTTTGATGAGATCGAGAAAGGTTTGACGCTCGCTTTCTACACAGGCGCGCTCGGGAAATGGCGCGATCGAGGACTTCCAGCTCCAAATCCACGGCATCGACAGCGTGGAATTGACGACGTAATCCAATCGATAAACCGGCTGCCCGTTCCCGTCTACAGATTTAGTGATCCCTTTGCCTTTCGTTTTAAGCTCGTTTAAGAAAATAAATGAAGCCTGTTCCAACGCTTTTCGCTCTGTTTCCGGACGGCCCGAATAACAGATGCTTTCTTTGTTTTTCGTTTGGACAACGCGCAGATTGGCTGTATTGGGTACTTTCCGATCGGTCGGGCTGGCAATCGCCTGGGAGAGATGGACAACGTTTCCATCTCGCATAAAACTTTGGCCGTTCAAGGGGCTGTTTTTGGCAAAGAGGTGTTCCGTTTGGAGCACAGAATCGTCGCTCAATTGAAGTTGCTGCCTCAAAATGGGGTCTTCTATTTTTGGCGTGCAGATGAGGTCGTCGCGGTCGATAGAACTATAAGCAATTTGTTTTTTGTATTTATTGATTTCTGCCTGGCTTAGCTCTCCTACCGAAAATCGGCGGTGCAATTCGGCTTCGCATAGCGCTTCCAAGCTGTCATGGGGTTTTGCGCTTATAGCTGAGCATAGGGAGCGCATGACGGGCAGGGAAAGGTCTTTTTGGAAAGAAATGCGTGTTTTCCACACTCCCTCATCGACGTATTCGACGAAGGGGGAGGTTTCGTGGGCCTCCGGATGAAGTTTATCAAGAAATGCGACAGGAGCCTTGCGCAATTTTTCGGGCAAAGGGGGAATGGGTTTGGCCGCGCTT
>CAJCIW010000061.1 GCA_903970455.1 Verrucomicrobiota bacterium
GTCAGCAATGTTCCAAATGTTGGAGAAGTGTCGATGATGATGTAGTCATACTGGAGATCAACGAGCTTAGAGCGCAAAGCGAACTCTTTAGCCTGTATTTGAGCTAACTTCACGTCAGCTACAGCGAGAGATACGTCTGAGGGGAGTATGTGAAGCCCTTCGATGTAGGTATCTTGCACAACATCTTTTAAAGTGCATTCCTCTTGGCAAAGAAGTTCGGCGATCGTTTGACGATTTTCAGTTTTGATTCCAAGCCCTATTGTCGAGTTCCCTTGAGGGTCGAGATCGATCAACAGGATTTTCTGCCTTCGTAGGCTAAACCAGCCGCCAGGTTAATGCTAGAAGTCGTTTTTCCGCATCCCCCCTTTTGGTTGGCAATGGCTATCTTGATCATGAATTGAGTCCTTGGGTTAGTGGGTCTTTAAGCCATAAATCTAATCGAGTTTCCTCCTGACTTCCGCGCTTTTTTTTCACCCATCCTTGATAATCAGTCACTTAAAAATTTTTTGTTCCACTACATTTTTACTCATCTTAAACTCGCTAGGCCGATGGGATCGCTTAGCTCCCGTGGCCCTGTAAATTAGATTTGCCTTCTTATTCATCTTGGAGGGAAGTTGATAGAATTTTCCGCTAATTTCGTCTTCTAAAATACTTACTTCTATACCAGAAAGTTCTTCACGTATTTTCTCCACGCTCATTGACTCATCAAAAATTCTGATCCTTTCTTGTGTAAATCGTACTATAGCAAAGGCGAGGTAGCAGATAAGAATGTGTGCTTTTATTCTTTTGGTTCGAAAATGATAAATAGGTCTCATTGATAATGAGTGCTTGTTGATGCGGAAAGACTCCTCAATTACCCAAAGACGTCGGTATTCCTTCAGCAATTCCTCAGCGGGAGTTTCTTTTTTACTTGTAATAATGCCATGTAGGCCATCCCAGAGCTCATCCTGAATGATTTTGTCTTCATTTAAGACTAATTTTCCTTCTTGCTTCTCATTAACAAATTTAAGATAGCCGTTGTTTGTAATGAGTTTTTTCGGATTTGTTTGATTGTTCTTTCCGAGCTTGTTTTTGAGCTTCGTAAGCAATCGTTCTCGATCTCCTTTGTCTTTTCGAGCGCGACTATCGTTAAAACTCACAACCAGTCGCCGTCCTTTGTATTGATGCTCTTGCACCTGCATCGGCTCCTTATTTACCTCAATCGACACTTCATGTTTTCTAGACAAAATTTCATTCTTTAATTTAGCTGGAAGGCTTTTGAGTTTAGCTGCAACAACATAGTTCAGCTGTGCTCCTTCCATCTTTTTAAGATTGTCCTCTGACATCATAGCGCGGTCAGCAACTACTGTGACTTCTCCAATCGTAAAGATTTTTTTCCAATCATCCAAGCTTTTCAATAGCGTATCGACCTCCCCTGTATTCCCAGGAAAAAGTGTATATCCAATTGGTAGTCCATTTGACGTTGTAGCTAAGGCTAACATGATCTGAACTTCCCCCTTCTTGCCATCTTTACCGTAGCCAAAATTTCTCAATTCATCAGCTTTTTGACTCTCGAAATATAGCGTAGTTACATCAAAGAAAAGAAGGTCGACAGATTGCTTGGGAGTTAAATTTTTTGTGGTTTCAAATATTATTCTCTTGATTTGTTCCTCATGCTCTGTCAAATCATCCATGAGTCTATAAATCTGATTTTCTGACAACGGTTTCAAGAAGTTTTTAGTCAATATTTGAGAGGTGCGTAATTTGCTAGATGGATCGGCGATTCGAGCAATCGCAACATCCCTTAACTGATCATATCTTAATTTAGTGAAGTGCGATGATAAATTAAGGTCATCAAATACGATTCCGAAAACATCATGGAATCCATCTACCATACGGTATTGTTCGGTCATAAAGCCAAGAAGAGCGCCATTACAAGGATCCTCTGTAGGTGAGATAGACGTGGATTTTGGCGGAGATTTTAACTTTTTTAGTTCGTCTTCAGCGAATTTTACAAGAACCTTACGCTGGTTCTCATTATGAGCAACCCCAAAATATTTAATTGTTTCTTGGACAACTTTAGAGCCAATCCTTTTAGAACGGCAAATTGATACGCACGATCGTGTTTTTCCTGAAAGCTTTTTGCAAACGATAAACATGACGAATGATTCCAATCTTTTTCGTTTGCATTGTACGATATAATTTAATTTTGTTCCACTACATTTTTACTAAATTTCTCTCGTAAATCTAGTTCTACTACAGACTTGAAAGCGCGGAAGTCAGGATATAATTTATTTGAGTCCCCACCCTTTCAAATCTTGTCTTTTATTAATTCCATAGTCCTACTTTTCGTTCTTTCTGTCAATCGAGTCTGATTAACTCACCTTACGTAAAAGCAACATGTATGTCGTCCCTGAGTCCCGAAGGGACGACATAGTTTTGCGTAAGGTGAGTGATTAAATGGGTGCAATTAAATTGTCGATTTACATCTTATCCACGGATGGATTATCATCTCGTGCCATGATAGATCTGCAAAACCTTATTAAATGGTTCCAAAGTGAAAGCCGGGATCTCCCTTGGCGAAATAATCCTACGCCATATTCGGTCTGGATTTCTGAGGTGATGCTGCAACAAACACAAGTTGCTGTCGTCATTCCTTACTATGAACGCTGGATGGATCGCTTTCCTACCATCCAGGCTTTGGCTGCCGCTTCTTTGGAAGAGGTCATTAAATTATGGGAAGGGCTGGGTTATTATTCCCGAGCGCGCAATCTTCACGAAGGCGCTAAGTATATTATCGATCATTTTGAGGGTAAACTTCCGAAAGACGCTGAATTATTAGGTAAAATCAAAGGAATCGGAGAGTATACCAAAGGCGCCATCCTTAGCTTTGCATTTCATCAACGTTTCCCTGCTGTCGATGGAAACGTGATGCGAGTCCTTTCCCGTTATTTTATGATTGAAGAAGATATCTCTAAGGCAAAAACCCAGGGGAGATTAAGACAAATTGCAACCCAAATTCTGCCTGAAATAGAACCTTGGGTGGTAGCAGAGGCTCTCATCGAACTTGGAGCAACCGTTTGCCAACGCAAACCAAATTGCAAGTCATGTCCCTTGAGTCAAACATGCCAGGGTTTTATCCACGGCATGGCCGAACAACTTCCTTATAAATCATCTAAAACAAAGATAAAAAATCTCTACCGCGCTATTGCAGTACTCGAATGGCGAGGCAGCCTTTTAGTCCGCAAAGTCAATCCAGGGGAAATTATGTCCGGATTATATGAATTCCCTTATTTCGAAATCACTAAAAAAGGAATCCAAGAAGCAGAATTATTAAGTCTAATACAGGATCGTTTTCAGCTCGAAGCTTCTTTATTTAAAAAGATAAA
>CAJCIW010000062.1 GCA_903970455.1 Verrucomicrobiota bacterium
GGTGCTCGCTGAGCATTGAATCCAAAACTTGTCCTGCGGGCGCAAGGAATTCATCATTTTTTACTTCTCTAGCATCCCACTGGCGGTTGGTGACTTCAAAAACTGCGCCCAAAAGATTCGATAGCGTCTCATCTGGTCCAAAAATCCGAAAATTCCGTTGATCCTGATTCAATTTGGCTATGTCACGCAGAAAATTTCCCAACACGAGAGTATCTTGACCCTCAAGAGCACCAGGTGCTGGCACATTGACTGCGTGTTTATGAAAGTCCGGCATGCGCAAATCACGTAGCAGCAGGCCGCCGTTGGCGTGAGGATTGGCGCCCATTCTCCTGGCTCCCTTCGGCGCCAGTTCAGCCAATTCCGGTATAAGCTTTCCATTCTTATCAAATAATTCTTCTGCTTTGTAGCTTTTCATCCAGCTTTCAAGTTGCTGGACGTGCTCAGGGTGCTCGGGGTTTACTAGAATTGGTACCTGGTGCGCTCGAAACGTGCCTTCAATTTGCAACCCATCGACGATTTTGGGCCCCGTCCAGCCTTTAGGCGATCTCAGGACAATCATCGGCCATCGCCGTCTTGTAGTGTCGTTTTTACTGCGTGCATTGTCTTGGATTTGGTGAATGTCTTCGATTGCCTTTTCCATAGACGCAGCCATGAGTTGATGCATCAACTCCGGTTCACTGCCTTCTACAAAGTAGGGCGTCCAGCCGCAGCCTCGTAAAAATTGCTCCAATTCCTCATGCTCGATGCGAGCCAAAACGGTTGGGTTGCTGATCTTATAGCCATTGAGGTGGAGGATTGGCAGCACAGCTCCATCAGTAATGGGATCGAGAAATTTATTGGACTGCCACGCTGTTGCCAAAGGACCTGTTTCCGCTTCGCCGTCGCCAATGACACAGGCGACAATTAGATCGGGGTTGTCAAACACGGCTCCAAAGGCATGGCTAAGTGAATACCCCAGCTCGCCGCCTTCATGAATCGACCCCGGAGTCGTCGGGGCAACATGGCTGGAAATTCCTCCTGGAAATGAGAATTGCTTGAACAGCTTTTGCATCCCCGTTTCGTCTTGGCTGATATCTGGATAAATCTCACTATAGGAACCCTCGAGATATGTATTGGCTAGGAGAGCCGGACCTCCATGGCCGGGACCTGCGATGTAAAACATATCCAGATCATATTTCTTGATCACCCGGTTCAAATGGACATAGATGAAGTTCTGGCCTGGCGTTGTTCCCCAATGTCCGACCACGAGGGGCTTCACATCCGACAATAATAGTTGCCGCTTTAGCAATGGATTATCGTAGAGATAAATCTGACCTACCGATAAATAGTTGGTGGCCCGCCAATAGGCATCCATCCTATGAAGTAGTTCTGGTGAAAGAATATTTATTGTCATGGCTCTACTTCCTTTGTTCCAAGACCGAGGGCTCGGCAAACCGTCTTGGCTATCATCCATTCTTCGTCCGTACGAATGACGCGAACCGCAACACGGCTCTTGGCGGAAGAAATTACACCCTCATTTGCACTGTTTTGCTTTTCTTCGAGTTCGATTCCAAGAAATTCCAGTCCTTTGCAAATCCTAGCCCGTACAATAGGTGCATTCTCTCCGATGCCGCCAGCGAACACTAGCGTATCCAGACCACCTAAAGCCGCTGTGAATGAGCCAATCCATTTCTTAACCTGGTAACAGAAGAGCGCTATAGCTTCAGCAGCCCGCACGTCCTTTGCTTCAGCTTTCAGCAAGTCATGCATATCGGAACTGGTCTCCGATATTCCAAGCAGTCCGGATTGGAAATTGACCATTTCATTGAAACGTTTTGCATCGAATCCATCGGTACGCGCCAAATACCAGACCAGTCCAGGATCGAGATCGCCAGAACGGGTGCTCATCGGCACCCCGGCAGTCGGCGTGAAACTCATACTTGTATCTATGGATTTGCCATCTCGTACGGCTGCTAGGCTCGCGCCATTCCCAAGGTGAGCAAGAATGACTCGGCCTTGTGCCGCTTCTAATCCTGCAAGGCGGCCTAATTCCCCAACAAGAAACTCGTACGACAGCCCATGAAACCCGTATCGTCTCACCCCTTGCGCTTCAAAGCGTCGCGGGATCGGCAATATTTTAGCCACGCGAGGCAGGTCATGATGAAAAGCGGTATCGAAACAAGCCCATTGAGACAAACCAGGAAACCTACGATGAAACGCCTCAACAAGCAGGATCTCCTCTGGCATATGTTCAGGATCAAAAGATTCAAGCTTGTGTAGATCTTCTATCATTTTTGGAGTGATTCGCTCCGGTTTCCAATACTTCGGACCGCCATGCACCATGCGATGCCCTACCGCAGTCAATGCATCGTGCTGACTGCGTTGTTCGATCCAATCCATTAGGAAGCCCACTGCTGCTGTATGATCTGTCGCCGCTATCGGTCTTGAGAAATTGTCCGCCGGGTTTACACCCTTCACTCGCAAAGCAGCGTCAGGCAATCCAATCCGCTCGATTGTGCCTTCTAGAATCCGTTGAAGAGAGGCATCCACTTCAAACAGCGCAAACTTGATGCTCGAAGAGCCGCCATTGATCGTCAGGACGCGCGATTTAGCTGGTTTCATGGATAGCTCCTTCGTAATTATGCAATCCAAACGAAGCTAATTTCGTACAGGTGGATTTATAATCTGTGTGAAGAATGCTTCGAATCCCCAGCCCTTCAGCGATCTCGACAAACATCGGGGTGTTTTCAATATAGAGCACCTTTTGAGGCTCCGCTTGAGCGATGTCCAACGCAAGCCGAAAAATTTCCTTGTCTGGTTTGCGGATGTGGACGAAGCAGGAAGAAATAAAAGAATCTATAAAGCGATTCAGCTTGAACGTTCGAATCCGATACGCATTTAGTTCTCGCGCTTCGTTGCTAACAACAACGATTTTCAATCCATGCCGAACCTTGAGTTGAGTAACCATCTCGATCATCTCAGAATAAGGTTTCGATTGCGCGAACATAAAACGTCGAAACTGAGCCCGAGTGAACGATCGCTTTTGGTAGAAGACCACTAGATTTAAATATTCTTCTAGAGTGATCTTTCCTTTCTCATAGATTTCGAAGATTAGGTGATGCCGATCTTCTATATCGGAAAACTTGAGTTTGAAGTTGATCGCTGCCCGTTTGCGGGCATGATGATCCCAGCCGTTAGTGAGCAGGACGCCGCCGATATCCAGAAATAAGTGTGTGATTGCCGCATTTTTCATTGCGTTTTTCTTCGACATATCGGGGTTTATTCACTAGCAATGAATTTTTCATCATTTTCTTGTTTTTTTGTAAATGTACTCTAGCGAATGATAAATCTGCTCCAATTGTTGTATCTAAAAAATTGGATAAAAGATCAATAAGAAAGCATACGAGTAAGCGTAGAGGTTGACCTTAAAAAGAGTTGTTTTCATATTTCACACCATGGAACAAAAAAAGGGTCTTCGAAACTTCATCTCCATTTTTATCCTTTTTTGCACTTCTCCTATTTGGATAAAGCGTTAAATTTTCATAAATCATTAAGAATTAAATAGATAAAACATTTCTCCAATCAATCTCTAATCTCGTCTAGCTGTTCACTATTTTTGTCTGTTCAATATATATTGAACAGCGTATTATAATGAACAGAAGGAGATCGCAAATGAAAGGTCGTTTTCTAGTGAGTTCTAATGAAGATCCGGCAGAAGGGAATGTCTATGCAGACAAGTCTTCCCTTGTTCTTGATTGGCTTCTCCGAGAAGGACTTTCCAAAGAAAGCTTCTCATTGAGAGAAGTTGTCAAAGAAGTAGGGGTAAGCCTTGGTCTGGTTCAACGTGTTTTCAATATTCTGGTACTGAAAGGACTTCTTCAAGTTGAAGGAGTAAGAACCTCCAAGAGGTTTTCCTTTAACAAACCAAAAGAACTTCTAGAGAGCTGGTTAGAGCACTATAGCATCGTGAAAAAATGCAAAATCAGAACGTATCGTTCCGCTCTTTCTGGAAAGTCAGAGTGGTTTAAGGCTTTAAAGAAATCTGGACTCGAGCAAAACGTGATCTTGGCTCTTCATTCAGCGGCCGAAGCGCTTGGGCTTAAAAATACCAATCTAGAAGGATTAGAATTGTATATCCTTGATCCTTCCATTAGAGCGAAATTGGAAATCGCCCTCCAATTAGAACCGCAAGAAAGAGGGTATGAGGTTTTATTGATCGAGCCTTATTACAAAATGCTGCTCAAGCAAAATGGGAAGGACGGTAAAGAAATTGGCATTTGCTCGCTTCTCCTTACCTTTTTAGATCTTTATCATTTTCCTCTGCGAGGACAAGAACAAGCAGAATTTATAGCTCAGCGAGCACCTGAACTGAAACGCATCTACAAAATCCTTAAGAACAAATGAAACAGATTCAAGAAGACAAGATCATTTCAGAATTTTTAAAATCACTGGGGCCATGGCGAGAGTTCGTTGTTATCGGAGGCGGTTTTGCTCTTTTCATTTACAAGCTTTATCTCGCTGACCCAAGGCTCGAGAATCTGCCTGTTGGAACGAGAGATATAGATTCGTTGATTCCCAGAAAGGTTCCCGAAATCTCCAAAAAGAACATCGCCAAATATCTCAATGAAGCAGGTTTTACTCATGTCTTCAAAGATGTCGATATTCCTGCAACGGAAAGTTTTGTGAAAGAGATTGATGGCGTAGAAGTAGAAATCGAGTTTTTAACCGATGCGGCCACCCGAGATGATAAGAATAAAAATGTCGTGATCGCAGGCATTGTTGCTCAGCCATTGAGCTACTTGACGCTAAGCCTGCAAACGACAATGGAATTTCGAACCTATGCAGGAGAAGCGGGAAAAGTCGTCTCACCTGGCGCATGGATCTTCCATAAAGGGCTTACTTTTACTAGACGAAAGAGCTCATCAAAGATGCTCAAGGATCTCTATGGCATCTGGTACGTAATTACACAGCTTGGAGATTTTTCCGATCAAGCGCTTAATGAGTTTGGCTTTCTCTCTCAGCAGCATTCGAAATGGTTGCAGACATTTCAAAAGCAATTGTCCAACTGGATGAATCAAGCTTCTCCCGCTGAATGGTCTAAGTTAGAGTCTCAAGACCCATCCGGAAAATTGAAAAAATTAGGCTTTGAACGATCTTTGAAGATACTTGTTACGAGCGGTAGAAAAGAGCATTAAAATTTTGATTAGAGACTTATCCCTTTATAAATCATTCTTCTCAAGGTCATTTGAGAATACCCGGTTAGGGAGGGTACATCATTCGATCGATTTTTTCTGCAACTTCAGACACAAATTTATTGATAGCAGGGGATGGGTGACGTTTCTTTTCTTTGGTCCAGAAGTAAGGGGTCTCTAATTCATCTAGACAAAGTTCTTCGGCTATCTCTCCTGTAAGACGGGCAAAATGCATAATTGTCAGCAGAGCATTTAATTGTGCTTGACGTCGGTTGGAATCATAAGGTTTGATATGAGCCATTAACCCATCTTGATTTATCCATTGCCGCACTATTAGCCCTTGCTCCATATGATGCGATATTTTTGACAGCCAGCCGTAAGTATGTCCAAGTTCATGGGTAGGGTAGCGTTTGGTGGCAAAAGTGACGGATTGAGAAGCTTGATGCTTGCCGTCTTGAAGAGCGTTATATGCTTTCTCATTTTCTGAAGCATTCATAACAGCACTTAAATCCTCCAAGATCATGCGAAGATTATTGAAAATAGTGCGCTCATGTCCCCGTTCTAAAGAGTCTAAACAACAGCAGCAGTCAGATAATAAATTTCTGCTCATTAAAAGCAGGTCTAGTAACTTTTTGTTATTTAGAATAGCTTGAACCTTCAAGCAATTATCGATTACTTGAGAACTCACTCTAACGACTTCCCATATTTTATTCAGAAGATCTCCCAAATCTGTTTCGATGGATTTAGCATTATTTTCCGTTATTTTCTTGAAGCCGTTTCTCATTATGTTCATAAAGCACCGATTGGTTTATATTAGGCGGCGCTATGATGATAGCTTCTATAATGTAAGAAGCGCAAGCATTCAGGAGCCCGTAAGCATGATCGTCGCTGCCGAAATCTATAGTTCGATTTTGAAGATCGGCTCAAAGATCTTTTGAAAGACATGTGTTTTGGGGTCTAGTTGGTAGAGTTTTCCAGGGCGTTTTGCAACCGTCTTCTGTAAGCTTGTCTCGATATTTGTAATAGAGCCTAGAATCAATGTATTACGCTTTTCAAAAGCTTGTTGATCATGAGGCGGATAAGCCACCGCGCAAATAGGGTGTAGCTCTCCATTTACTTTGCTTCCCATAATCAAATGGGTATGCATCTCAGTATCAACCATGTCCTCAAACTCTTTAAAATGCGAACGGAACTCCAAGTCATAGTAGCCAACCTGATCGTCAACGATTTTCCCTATGGGGAGCTCTATGCCCTCTTCCCAAAATTGGAGCCAGAAACCCAGTTGTCTTTGTCTGATCAGCTTGAGAGAAAGTCCTATTGGGTTAATGCCGCAAAATGTGTCCCATGACAAATATCTGGTTGCGTATTTTACAAAGCCGGCAAAGTCCGTCTTCATATAGTCAATAATGTCACCGAATAAGACCTTTTGTAGTTCTTGCGCGCCCTTAAAAGAAGAGGCTCGCTTTTCTCGGCTAGTCACCAAGTCTTCGAAGGTCGTCTGCAAGGCATGCATTTGCGCAGCTATATGGTTATCAATCGCATTGGCAATGCTACCGAGATCTGCGTCTATTAAGGCTATCGCTTCGGTGCTGATTGTCGCTGGGATATCGGGATCCACTTTTGCCAACTCTACGTGGTGATCGAAAGTTGGTTTTTTCAGCTCTGTCGGAATTTTCAACTTCTTTTTTGTAAACCCAATGTATTCGAAGAAGAGATAACAGGATTGAATCGGCCGGAATCTTCGCCCAAATGTTTTTATAAACGGATCATGTAGGTCATTCCAAGTTTGCGGAATCTCCATTAACGATCTAACTACAGGATTATCAAAATAAATCAATTCCATCACGGATTCCATAGGGAAAAAGTGAAATTTTACACTGACGCCATTTTTCATTCCAACAGTTTGCAATAGAATTCGATCGTTTACAACTAAACTCGTGCTATAACAATAGGAGCAAACATGGAACAGAAAGAAAGCTTGGGAAAAACGGAAAATGATCTCAGAGGAATTATCGTGAGGACTCATAGGCATTGCCAAACCTATCGAGTGCGTATTCGGATGAAGGGTGGCCAGTGCTTTGATAGGTCATTTAGATCGAAGACTCTCGCTAAAAAATGGAAGAGGGATATGGAGTCGGCAATCGAGCATGATCGGTATGAATTCACGAATCCTGCAACCAAACACACCCTTGCGGATCTGATCAACCTCTACATCGAGAGGGTACTGCCTGGGAAGCCACGGAATGCCAAGAATGTTCTTCGGCATCTGACGTGGTGGAAGGAGGAATTGGGGCATTTGCTGTTAGCTCAAGTGCGGCCTAGCATAATCGCAGAAAAAAGGGATGAGCTGCTTGCGGGCTTTGTTAAAAGCGGAAAGCTCCGCTCTCCTACAACGGTGGTGCGCTATCTGAGCAGTTTATCCCATGTCTTTTCAAAAGCAGTCAAAGAGTGGGAATGGATGAGAGAGAATCCTATTTTTAAGATTGAAAAGCCCAAGCAGGCACAGGGCAGAAAACGGGTATTAACCGATGAGGAGCAGAAAAGGCTTTTGCAAGCATGCCAAGAGAGCGGATCGAAAGACTTGTTTTTGATAGTTGCTCTTGCGCTGGGAACGGGAATGCGCAAAGGCGAAATCATGGGGCTGAGATGGAGAAATGTTCAGTTGGGAGAGCCCACGGGAACGATTGTGCTTGAGAGAACGAAGAATGGTCTTTCAAGGTCTGTTTTGATTACTGGCCTATTGCTAGGGCTTTTGCAGGAGCGACGCAAACAGCAGCGTGCTGATAGTTTGATTTTTCCATCACCCAATTATCCCAACCAACCTATTGATATTCGATCTGCTTGGGAAAAAGCTTTGCAAAAAGCTGGAATAGAAGGATTTGTTTTCCATGGATTGCGCCATCAGGCGGCTTCTCAAGCAGCAACGATTGAAAATAGCCCTTTGGTAATCGGAGAGTTGCTCGGCCATCAGACGCTTCAGATGACCAGGCATTACGTTCATTTGCCAAGCGCTCATATGCACACGATGGTCGAAGCACTTCAATCAAAAATCTTTCAAAACTATCAGGAGGGCAGCCATGCACAACTTAGAAAATAAGACTTTTGTGACGTTGTGGAGGCCAGAGCTGCTCAGTGATGAGGAAATGCATGAATGCTTGAAGGAAACGTGCTGGACTGCCAGAAGAGCCGCTTATTATGTCCTTGGCTTGAAAATCCCTGACCTAAGTAGTCTTGAGGAAGAGAAAAGGCTTTGCCCTGATTTTGAGAAGTATTATGAGCTTTTCGAAAGCTGTTTTGAAGAGGGAAGAATTGCGGTTCATGCGTTCTGTTCAGAGTATGGTAAGAATGTTCGGACTGCTCTGCCTGTTGATTGGTTGAAGCTGGTCCATAAGGGAAGGTTAAAAGATGACGCTATCGATGACAAAGAAGTAAGGCGTGAAGGCTTATATGTCGCTCCTTTGCTTACGGAAGCTTGGCTTCTTTTGCAAGGGAAGGCGGTTTTCGCCAAAAGGCGACCCGCTCAAGAAAAGGAAGATAAGCTCTTTGCTTGGAGCGCTGCAAGAAAACTGCGAAGGGATTTTTCTCAACTGTCCAACCGTCAAATGGCACAGATCATCCACAAGCATTGCTCGAAGGTGCAGAAATATCCCTTCAAGACCGTTTACGGCTGGGTCATCGATTCAGCCATCCCCTTGAATGAAGAGCCTTTGCAAAGCAGGCGAGATAGAAATGGTCGTCCTAAAAAAGACAGCTATCAGAAGCTCTCTGTCGATTTCTCCTCCTATTTCAATAATTTGTAACTCGCTGCTATTCAACGCATTTTATGGTTTTATCACCGGCGCCATTTTTTCATAGCGATAGGTCGCCGTAAAATGCGGTTATTAAATTCAAACTGCAATAGCAGAGGAGTGCGAAATGAAAAACGATAGATCAAAAAATACAGACGAAGTGGCCATAGAGCCAAAACAGACCCGGTTTATTCCTGTGTCGAAATGGAATGAGTTTCATGAGTGGCCTCCAGTCGGTGGAATGCGCCACTTGATCTTTTTTCGAAACGAAAATGGATTTGCTAAGGTCTTAAAGCGTCCTAATCGCACCTGGCTCATTGATGAGAAGGCTTTTTTCAAGTGGGTGTCGGAGAAAAAGTACAGACCCCGCAAAAAGGAGTCAGAGGTCCAGGTAAACGCTAACATCGCAGTACAGCCATGATAACTTCCGAAGGATTCGTAAAACTTTATCGAGAGGGGCTTGCACTTTTAGAACTAAGTCTTCCAGCTTTCGCGTTATTGACGCAGATTGCTTTGCGTGCAAACCGGATGGATCCCGCTTATTCAATCTATCAACTCAAGGCTAACGAAGCACTCGTTGGCGATCATAAAAAGATTGGTTTGTC
>CAJCIW010000063.1 GCA_903970455.1 Verrucomicrobiota bacterium
AACGGAGCACTTGTCCTGAATTACCCGAATCGATCACATTTTCCGCGCTAGCGAGCTTTCCGTTGAGTCCGCGGACCCGCAATTCATTTTCGCTGATCTCAATTGCAGCTCCGAACAGGCGCATCGCATCGATCATCGCGGTGGCATCGGGAGAATGAAGAAAATGGCGGATGACGGAATTTCCGTTGGCCATCGCCGCAAAAAGGATCGCGCGCAAGGTGTGTGATTTGGAAGGAGGGATCGCGGCGGTGCCCTGCACAGCGCCAGGACGAATGAGAAATCGGGTCATGCTTTTCCTCCAAAATTCTCGATCATCCAATCGAGCGCGCCATCGAGGACGGCTTTGGGAATCTCGCAGCAGTATTCGCCGCTGAAAGGATGGCACGCCCCGATTTTTTCCAAAATGACAAAACGGGCAGCGCCTCCTGTGGCCTTTTTATCGAGAGCAAAGGCAGTGTTCATATTTGCTTTTGTCACGTTGGCGCTGAGTTTGAGGATGAAGGGAAATGTTCTGATTAATTTTTCCATCTTTGCCCAGGAAGGTTCCGCAAGGTTGCCCATTTTCATGCTGATGTAACCTTCGACGAGCATGCCCATCGCGACAGCCTGGCCGTGAGAGAGGCGATAATCCTCAAGCAGTTCGAGCGCGTGGGCGATCGTGTGGCCAAAATTAACGATGCGGCGCAAGCCCAATTTTTCTTCATAGTCTCCTTCGACGATTTGCGCTTTGATCATCACCGATTCGTGAATGATTTTTCCCAGGTAGAGAGGATCTTCCGGTTTCCACTTTTTCAGGGTCTCGAAGAGCTCGTAAGAGCGGATTAGAGCGTATTTGATCACTTCTGCAGCGCCGTTCGTCCATTCCGATTCGGGCAGCGAAGAGAGCACGGAGGGATCGATGAAGATTTTTTCTGCAGGATAAAAGGTCCCGATCAAATTCTTGCCAAAACGGGTATTCACACCGGTTTTGCCGCCGATGGCCGCGTCGACCATACCTAGCAGAGTTGTCGGAACAAAAACAAGAGGTGCGCCCCGGCAATACGTCGAAGCAAGAAAACCGATCAGATCTGTCGCGACCCCGCCTCCCATCGCGATCAGACCGGTATCGCGCCCAAATTTTTGCGACTGCAGCCTGTCCTCGAGTTCCGCTTTTCTTTCTCGGCACTTTTCTTGTTCGCCGGGGGGAAAAGTGAAGAGAGAGAGATTCAGCCCCAGCTTTTTCAAATGCTCCATCCACCGATTGCCGTACAGTTTGGCGACTGCCTCATCACAGCAAAGAGCAAAATGGGGAGCTAGTTTACGCAATTCTTTAGCAGCCCCATCCGAAAAAAGAAAATGATCGGCGATGATAATTTCAGAAGGTTTATGGCTCGGTTTCAGAGTGAGGGGAATTTTCTTCATGTCGTTAGTGCCTTTTTTAAAGCGATCAATCCTTCCCGGATCGCTATCTCTGTCTCGGAAAAAGCCATCCGGAAATACCCTTCAGCGCCAAATGCACTACCGGGAACGGAGGCGAGGCTGGCTTTGTCCATCAATGCGGCGCAAAATTCATCAGAATTTAATGAGGTTCGAAAAACGGAAAGGGGGATAAACGCATAAATCGATGATGCGGGCATTTCCAATCGGCATTGAAAAAGCTCCTGGAACAACTTGTAGAAAAGATCTCTACGTTTTTGCATCGCATTTCTCACGAACGGGGTGATTTCCGTGTGGTTTTTCAATGCCGCAAGGGCAGCCCATTGGCTGACTGTCGATGGGCCGGTCGTCGATTGCCCTTGCAAAGCGATCATATGCCGGATCAGGTTCTCGGGTCCGAATGCAAACCCAACACGCCATCCGGTCATCGCAAAGTTTTTTGAGCAGCTCTGGACAACAAGCACTCTCTCTTTGGCCAAGGGCCCGCAAGAGAAGAACCGATGCTCATCGTACACAATTCCGCTATAAACTTCATCAGAGATTACAAAAAGGTCGGCTTCCTCGGCGGCCTTGAGAAGAGCGGCAAGCTCTTGCTCGGTATATAGTGTTCCCGTGGGATTTCCCGCATTGTTCAAAATGAGGATTTTCGAGCGGGGGCCCAGATGTGTTTTAAGGATTTCCGGCGTCAGCTTCCACTGATTTTGCGCATGCGTGGGCATCACTACGGGGTTGCCTTTGAACAGGCGCGTCATTTGCGGATAAGAGACCCAGTAAGGGGAGGGGATGAGTACTTCATCCCCTTCTTTGAGCAGAATTTGTAAGGCGGCGAAGATGGCAAATTTTCCACCCGGCGTCACGATCGCATTTTCTTCCTGGTAAGAGCAGCCGTAAAGGGTATTGATCCATTGGCAAGCTTCTTTGCGCAGGGCCGGAAGCCCTGCTACCGGTGAATAGAGGACCTGCTCTGCCGCGAGGTGTTCCGCCACCGCTTCGATCACATGAGGATTCGAAGGAACGATCGGATCTCCTGCCGCAAAATTATAAATTTTTTCTCCTCGCTGCTGTTTTAACTGTGCCATCGAATTGATTGCCACAGTAGCTGAAGTTAAAGTGTCTGCTCTCATCTGGTTTGCTCCTCTATAAATTTTAACAATGCGGCAAAATGGTCGTGGATCTTTTCCCGGTTGAGAGCGTTGATTTCTGCCCACAGTTGGGGGTTGTCGCGCGCAACCCGGGTCGTCGAATGAAAACAAGGCCCTGCAATTTTCAGGGCATCGGGATCTCGCTCTTCGACAAATTGGGCAAGCAGGCGTGAAAGAAGCGCAGGGAGATGGGAGACAAGCGCCGTTTGAGAATCGTGCTCTTCAAGACTTAACACGATCGGATCTGCTCCCATAATTTTAATCCACGCTCCGATTTGTTTTACAGTTTCATCCCGATTTTTGCCGTGCGGGGTCACGATCCAGGGACGTCGCTCAAAAAGATCGGGGTCGCTGTTCGCAAAACCCCACTTTTCTTTCCCTGCCATCGGATGGGTGCTCAAAAATTCGATGTTGCCCTTCGTCAGTTTCTCAAAAGTGGGAACAATCTCTTTTTTCACACTGCCGATGTCGATGATGAGAAGGGGTTTATTTTCTGGGCAATGGCGGCTCATTTCCAAGGCGACATCGGGGATCGTCGAAAGGGGGGTTGCTAGGATGATCAAATCGCTCCACGCCATCAATTCTTTCCAGGAATCGAACAATTGATCGACCCATCCTTCTTTGCTGGCTTGCTGCAGATCTGCAAAATCCGCCCGGAGGGATCCGATTTTGGCGTGGGGCTTTTTCTTTTTCCATGTTTTGACGATGGACCCGCCGATGAGTCCCATGCCGATCACGCTGATGTTATTTAGATGGTGCATATATCCCCAATAATTTGAGAGTTTCTGTTTTTTCTTTTAATGAGTTCAGAACAAATTCGATGTCGTGTTCTTGGGTAAATAAAATATCGATGAAGAACAAGTACTCGAACGGTTTTTCTCGGATGGGGCGGGAGACGATCTGTGTTAAATTCAAGCCGAGCTTTGCCAAAATTTGGAGCACTTCGGCTAATACGCCGGGGATGTGTTTTACAGTAAACAAGAGGGAACACTTTCCTTCTCTGAGTAGCTGCCCTTTCTTTTTTAAAAACAAAAACCGCGTCGTATTGCTTCGATGGTCTTCGAGGTTAGCTTTGATCACCTCGAGTTTGTAAACTTCCGCCGTTTTGCGGCTTCCAATCGCTGCAAGCGTCGAATCCGATCTTGCCGCGATCTCCTCCGCTGCACCTGCCGTATCAAAATGGACCGACGACTCTATCCAAGGATGATCCTGGAAAAATTGGGTGCATTGCGCCAACGCTTTTGGGTGGGAATACACTTTTTTGATCTCTTTCAGACGGGTGTTTTTCCCCACAAGGCAATGTTCGATCGGGAGAGAGAGCTCTCCGATGATTTCCACATCATAGCGGTGAAAAAGATCGAAATTTTCCACGATCGGGCCAATCAAACTGTTTTCAATCGGCACAGCGGCAAGCTCGACCTCGCCGCTGTCCAGGCTTTTAAACACATCCTCGAAAGAGGCGTTGCCGACCGGCTCCACCTCCTTTCCGAAATAACGCTCGATGGCAATGTCGCTGAATGAGGCTTTCGTCCCTTGATATCCCGCCTTCATTTTCCCATCTCCATCTTCATGTTCAACTTGGAATAAGTGACAAAGAGAGTGAATATTTCTTCGATCACCGCCGGGCTCAAATCATGCCTTTTGGCAAGATCGCGCAATAATTCAAGTTGCTGCTCTTCCCGTAAAGGATCATTCACGGGAAGATCATGCTCTTTTTTGACTTTGGCGATTTCTTTCGCCACTTTTAACCGTTCAGAAAAAAGGGAGATAATTTCTCCGTTCAAGTGGTCGATTTTGTGCCTCAAAGATTCCAGGCTCATAAAGACCTCCCCATCGCTTTCGCAATCGCATCGAGTTCCTGGGAAAGAACTTCCAATTCGGAAGGGAGAAGAGCCTGCTTCCCATCGCATTTGGCGTCCGCGGGCAAATGGTGCACTTCGATCAGAAGACCGTCTGCTCCAACCGCCACCGACGCTTTGGAAAGGGCGGGGATGATGTCTTTCCTCCCTGCGGCATGGCTTGGATCGACGATGATCGGTAAATGGGTCATTTGCCGTGCCACGGCGACGCTGCTTAGATCGAGCGTGCTGCGAGTAGAATTCTCAAACGTGCGAATTCCTCGCTCGCATAAAATCACCTGATGGTTGCCATGCGCCATGAGGTATTCCGCGCTCATTAGCCATTCCTCGACTGTTGCAGAAATCCCTCTTTTCAAGATGACAGGCTTTTTACAGCCTCCCACTTCCTTGAGAAGATTGAAGTTTTGCATGTTGCGGGCCCCGATGCGCAGGATGTCGACATGCTCGGCGACGATTTCCACATCGCGGACATCCATCACCTCGGTTTCGATCAACATGCCGTGTTCTTCTTGAACCAGCTTGTGCAGGCGCAGCCCTTCGACGCCCATTCCCTGGAAGCTGTAGGGGGAAGTGCGCGGCTTGAAGGCCGATCCGCGGAAGACTTTGACTTTTGCCCGGGACAATTGTTTTGCGATCGAGCGAAGCTGCTCTTCGCTTTCAATCGCGCACGGCCCCGCCATCATAATCACTTCGGGTCCTCCGATCGTCACTCCCTTGATGGTGATTTGGGTCTTTTCCTTTTTGAAAGCTTTGGAGGTGAGCTTCCAAGGCGTGGAAATGGGGATCATTTCCGCGATGCAGCCCAAAGTCTGCAAATCGCTTAAAACCTCTGAAGAAAGGGGTTTTTCCAGCCCTATATGGACTTCAGAGTCCGTTTCAGAGATACAATGGTGAACGCCCATTGAAACGAGCTTATCGCACAGCAGTGCCAATAGATCGCGTTTGACATGGGGTCGAAGCTTGAGTAGCATAAATACCTTATATCCAATAGTTTATATTAAATTCGTTTTTCCTCCTCAAAGAAGAGGTCCGGACCCTTTTTCAGGGTTTCGAAGGGAACAAGTGAATGTAAGAGGATAAAAAGGTATATTGGCGGCTATGCGCCAAAATAGAAGTAAGAAAAGAAATAACGATTGGCCAGGGAGGTTGCCCCTCGGTCAATTTCAAGTGCAGATGTGGTTCTGTCTTGTGTTTTCATAATGTCTCCATTATAACAATAAGTTACCGTTAAGTCAATGTCTGTTTTTAAATCCATGAGAGCGAAAGAGATGAATACCCTCCTTTTTGGCATTGTTCCCGGGCCGGATATCAAAACGGCGGAAAAGTTACTCCAAGAGGGAAGGCCCTATCTGGATGGCCTGGAGCTTCGGCTCGATCATTTTACCCAGATCGACCCGGAAGACTTGAAGACCTTTATACAGACATGCGGTCTCCCTGTGATGTTGACCTTGAGGCGAAAAGACCAGGGTGGCGTTTTCCAGGGCACTGAAAAAGAGCGGCTGGAATGGCTCGAATTGCTGTGCGCGCTGCAGCCCCCCTATGTCGATTTGGAATACGACGTCCCTGCAGAATTTCGAAAAAAGCTTTTCGAATCGTACCCCGGAGTGTCTTTTCTCACTTCTTATCACGATTTTTCTGAAACGCCGAATGACCTCGATGCCATTCTGGCCAAAATGAGAACGCCACACACCCACATCTACAAGATGGCCTTCGCAGCCAAATCCACCCTGGATGCCCTCCGCATCCTCCAATTTGTGCAGGCGCAGAAAGAAAAAATCATCGGCATCGGCATGGGAGAAGAAGGGCAAACCTCGCGCATCCTCGCTCCGGTCGTGGGCAATTTTTTAACTTATGCGGCTATAGTCGAGGGCAACTCGACAGCACCTGGCCAAATGACGGCAAAGGAGATGCAGGAGATCTATCGCTTTCGCCAATTGAATCAAGATACAAAAATCTATGGGCTGATTGGCGATCCGGTGGACAAAAGCATGGGGCATCTGATCCACAATGCTGTTTTTGAAAATCAAAAAATTAACGCCGTTTACGTGAAAATGAAACTGAGGAGGGAAGAGATTTCCCCTTTCTTAGGCCACATCTTAAAATTGCCTTTTCACGGGCTTAGCGTGACGATGCCTCATAAAGAAGCCATTATTCCTTTCCTTTCCCAAATTTCGATCGATTCGCGCGTCATCGGCGCTTGCAACACGATTCTCATCAAAGAGGGTAAAACAACCGGTTTCAATTGTGATGGGATTGGAGCGTTAAATGCGATTGAGAAGCATGGTCTCGTGTTTGGAAGACATGCTCTTATTATCGGCGCAGGGGGCGCAGCCAAATCGATCGTCTTCGAAGCCGCCGAGCGCGGCGCGTTCGTGACCATCCTCAATCGCACTCCTGAAAAAGCGATGGAAATTGCCGATTCGATGAAGGGGAGGGGAGGGGGATTCGAGCTTTTACCCGAAGTGTGCAAACAAGGGTATGACGTGATTATCAATTGTATTCCCGAAAGCGATTTTATCGAAGAACAATGGATTTTGCCTGAAAAGATCGCGATGGACATCGTCTACGTCCCTAAAAACACCCCTTTTCTTCTGAAAGCTGCGGAGAAAAAATGCCGTATTGTCTACGGTTATGAGATGTTCATCAACCAGGCCATCGAACAAGAACGGATTTGGCTTGACCAAACGATCAACCTCGACAAAGCTTATGGGATCATCGAAAAAATGGTTAATCAACGTCTACAGGCTTATGAAAATACAAATTGAAATCGGCGGGCCCAATTTTGTCCGTTTTCACATA
>CAJCIW010000064.1 GCA_903970455.1 Verrucomicrobiota bacterium
TTTATTTTTTCGAGAGTTTTTTTCCGCACTGGCTCAAAACTTTTAACGCGACCTTTTTGGCAACGGTTTTTAGGCCATATTGCTCGATGACGACTCCTGTTTTGATAAAATTGCGGCCGAGGGAGTGCATCAGAGACGCCATTTGCTTTTGGTATCGATTGGACCGGTGGGATTTGGTTGCAGGAGTGTGGGAAGGGGTCATTTGCAATTTTTCCAATTCTCTGCGAAAGGCGATCATGCTGTGGCGCCAGGTATAACGGGAAAGGACGCTTTGCCTGGCCAACTTCCCCATTGTACTTAGCTCATTTTGGTTTAATCTGATCGCTTGCTCGATTTTTGCAGACAAATCAGGGAGGTTGGGCTCCCACCATTCTCCCACATCTGTAAACCCTTTATCCCTGTAGTCGGCTTTAAGGGGCGTCCCTTCAAAGTGGAGGCAATTGCCATCTTTAATGAATTCTTTTGCGGCTCCGTAATTGGGGACTACGCACACCTTCCCACAAGCCATCGCCTCCAAAATCGGATAGCCAAACCCTTCGCTTCGGGAATTCAAAAGAAAGAGATCGCAAGAACGGTATAACGCGGCCATATCGGCATGGGTAACAAACTCTACGAACGCAGGTTGTAGCAACGCGATTTGCTTCTCCCAGTTGATGGAGACGATAAAATTGCCGAGTCTGAAAGCGAATTGACTCTCTATTCTGAGCTGCCCAAGTTCAATCCCCTTTCCATACATCACTAAAAAGACACCGGGATGGGAGGAACGGATCAGATTCCACATGGCAAAGGTGACGTCGAGTCCTTTCCGAAACTGGTTTTGAAACACGCAAAGAATCGATTTAGCCCAAGGGAAAGCCAATTTTTCCCCCCAAGGATGAAATAAATCGGTCTCAACTCCAAAGGGCAATACGGTTACATTTTTAAAACCCGAATTTTCGAAAACTTCTTTGTTCCATTGGGAGGGGACGAAGGTATGTTTAAATTTTTTCGCTTCTGCGGTCCATGAGGAAGGGAGCTTGGACGTTTCCCAAACCGACAACAGATAGTCCGTGTGGACAAGATCCGGGTGGGCGATGCTGGAAAGAGTCGGAGCAGCGGGAGAAGAGGTGATCAATCCGAATTTTGTTAAGTACTTCCATAAAAATTCATTTGTCGTGCTCCAAGAACTGGCGATGCCCCGCGGGATAAAAGGGAAGCGCACGTGAAACCGCAGGAAGTCTGCGGCGAAATAATTTTTGTTGCGCTTGATCAGCTTCGTTTTATTATATAACTTTTGTTTGTCGAAAGTGGAGCCTACAAAGTGTCTGATGAGGGCGGTTTGATCATAAACGCAGCGGTAGCCCGCAAGTTGGCACCGGTAACAAAAGTCAGCGTCTTCATGATAAAATTCATATTTCTCACTCAGGAGGCCGACTTCCCGGAAAACGGTGCTCTTAATCAGAACGCAGGTAAACTCGCAAAAATCTGCTTCTAGCAATTCGGGACGCGCCTGCTCTATATCATAGTCTTGAGCTTCTTGTAAATGAAGGGATGGTTTGAATTGGTATTTAACTAATAAAGAGTTTTGATGATTTGTCTCGTAGTCGTGGGAAAAATCAAGCTTTGTTAAATCCCATTTCGTTCTTTGGACGTCGTGGAGAACTTCATTGTCGACAAGGGTAATCTGACGAGGGGCAAGCACCCCAAGGTTGGTTTCCTCTTCTGCTCGCGCCAAGAGCTGAGTCGCAACCGAAGTTTTAAATTCAATGTCGTTGTTGAGGATGAGGATGTATTCGGCATTCCGATCGAGGGCCTCTTTGATCCCCCGGTTGACGGCTGCGACAAAAGTGGCTCGAGTATGCATCTGAATACAGCCGTATCCCCATTCACGGCATTTTTGTTCCGTCCCGTCGCGGCTGCCTTGGTCGATGATGAAAATCTGTTCCTTCGGGAGGTCGATCGTCGGAAGGAGGCGGTCTAATAGATGCCAGCCCTCAATGCTGGGAATGATGGCGAGGCATTTTTTCGAGGAGGAAAAACCCATAATGCTAAAGCATAACTTGCTGTACTCACGTTGTCAATAAAACTTGTCTTATTGGCAGCCATTTGCCAACATAGCCTGATTTATGACGATTACGACAATTATTCCGACTTATCGACGGCCTGAGCGGTTAAGAAAAGCGATTAAAAGCGTTTTAAATCAAACTTATTCTGATTTTCAACTTTGTATCTACGACGATGCGTCCGGAGATGGGACAAAGGATGTCGTTTTAGAATTTGCGTCGGATAGCCGGGTCAAATATGAGTGCCATCCGCAAAACATAGGCTCCTTTGAAAATTTTCAGTTCGCATTATCGGGGGTGGAAACCCCTTTTTTTTCCTTTCTTTCCGATGATGATTTTTTGCTTCCTGAATTTTATGAGACAGCTCTGCGGGGCTTTGAAAAATTTCCTGCTGCGGCTTTTTCTATGGGTGGCGTGATCGATGTGGACGATAAGGGGAGGTTCATCGATAACGTTTTGTCTAAATGGCCCGATAAAGAATATTTTTCTCCCCCTGAAGGGCTTTTAGAAATGATCGGCAAGTATTCCAATTGGACCGGGATTCTTTTTCGGAGGGAAGTGATTGAGAAGATAGGTCTTTTGGATCTTAGAGTTAAGGCAATCGACGTCGACTATCTTTTTCGCGCTGCTGCGCATCTCCCCTTTACCCTCACAAAAAAGTCTGTTGCGGTATTCGTTCAGCATCCCCACTCGTGTTCCGGGTCAATTGGATTGAGCCTGATTTGGCCTGGATGGCAAATCATGTGCGACAAACTTCTGGGGGATGAGGGTCTTTCTTTGGAAGTGAAAAAAGAAATTGAGGCGAGGATCCAAAAAGACCTTGCGAGGCTGCTGGTGATGAACTTCGTCCGGTCTCTGGCGGCAAAAAAAACTCAAGAGGCGGAGGAGATTCTGACTGTTATGGATAGGTATAAGTGGAAGAAGAAATTCTACGCGCTTGTATTCATGGGGTATAAAATTTTTCCTCCATCGTCTGTTTTAATTCTGGCCCTTATGAAGCTAAGGCGATTATGTCGTCGTTAGCAAAGAGCTTTGCAGCCAGTTTCATAGGCAAAATCTGGACAGCATCGATGTCGCTGGTTTTTTTGCCCTATTACATTCAATGGATCGGGTTCGAAGCCTATGGGCTGGTCGGAGTTTATGCGGCTCTTCTCGCTCTCTTTAGCGTGTTGGACCTTGGGTTAGGGTCCTCCATGATTAGAGAAATGGCGAGAATTGGCCCGAGTGATCCGCCTGAAGAGGTCCGTAATCTGACACGGAGCCTGGAGTTTATCTACTGGTCGGTTGCCATTTTCATCGGAACGACCCTCTTTTTTGCCGCTCCCTACATCTCAGGCCATTGGATTCAGCCCAAGACGTTCTCTCATGAGACTGTTAAACAATCGATCTATTTGATCGGACTCGCTTTAGCCTTTTTGTGGCCTTCTTCTTTATATGCAGGAGGGCTCATCGGTCTTCAGAGGCAAGTGTTGTTGAACGGGATTATCGTCAGTGTAGCAACGATAAGAGGGGTGGGGATGCTGCTGATCCTCGCCTTTATCTCACCGACTATTCAGGCTTTTTTTCTTTGGCAAATTTTCATTAATTTTCTTCAAACAGCTCTGACAGCTTTTTTTTTATGGAAAAATCTTCCCCAAAGCTTAATTCCTCCGAAATTTGATAAGTCGATTATTGCCCGGGTGAAAAAATATGCGGCGGGGATCGCGGGAGTCACTGTGATTGGAGTCCTCTTTTCACACGTAGATAAAATTGTTTTGAGCAGAGTGTTGCCCTTGGAATCATTTGGTTATTACGCTCTTGCGGTAACGGTTGCAAGTGCTCTGTTTCATATTACTGCTCCGATTTATTCTGTTTGCTTTCCTCGATTCAGTCAGTTAATCGCCATAAATGATTTTAAGAGCTTAAATCATGTTTATCATTTTGGATGTCAATTGATGTCTGCCTTCGTTATTCCTTCTTCGCTTTTTATTATTCTGTTTTCCCATGAACTTCTCTTTTTGTGGACTCAAAGTCTAGAGACAGTGAATAATACAAATCTTTTGGTAAAATTGTTGGTGTCAGGAACAATGCTTAATGCCTTATTGTATCTGCCAACAGCTTTGCAATATGCTTTTGGGTGGACAAAGCTGACGCTCTGTTTGAATTTCCTGAGTTTTTTAATCATGGTCCCCTTGGTGTGTTTGAGTGCTCATTATTTTGGACCCGAAGGTGCTGCCTGGTCTTGGGGAGTGATGAATGCGTTGTTGTTATTTGTGACAATCCAGCTGATGCATCGACGGATGATTAAGAACGAGAAGTGGGTCTGGTATGTTAAAGACGTTGGGTTGCCTTTTATTGCTTCCTTGTCCGTCCTGTCTGTTGGAAGGCTCATGATTCCTGGTCACGGCAATTCTTTTTTGACGATTGTGCAACTTCTCGTGATATTTTTAACCTCTTTGGCGGCTGCTTTCTTTGCATCATCGCATGTGCGGCAATGGGTAAGAGGATTTTTGCATACCTCCTCCCATGGGGCCTTCGACAAGTGAACCCAGGCCTTAAGGCCTGGGATTGAGGTGGGCCGAGCTTCTTACTCGGCGGAACATTGTTTTTGAAAATACCCGGCCCTTAAGGGCCGGGTTTCCGCCGGAGGACGGATGAAAATTGCAGTCATCGATCACATCGGAAATCCTGGGGGAGGGTCCCGCGTGGCGCGGTCCCTGCTTCCTGCCTTGAAGAGGGTCAGGCCGGAAATCGATATCACTTTTTTTGGAAATCCTCATAGCATCAAACGGGAGCAGCTCGATCGGGTGGCTGCTCAAGCTGGCTTTAACATCTATCCTCTTGCTTCGGCAAAACTCGCCGGCAAAGATGTGTTCAACATTCGGGGAAGCCGCCATGTGATCAACTTGTTTCAAAGAAAATTGGCCCGCCTTTTATCCCCTTTATCTTTCTATTTGTCGGGAGCGGTACATAAAGAGCTCGAAACCGTTGTCAAAGATTACGATCTTGCGTTTTTCATTTGGCCCTTTCATCTGAAATGTCCCGAGCTGAAATGTCCGATAGCTGGGATATTTCACGATTTTAATTTTAAGTATTTTTTTTCAGGACAGACGATGGCCCCATGGGTGTTGGAATTTTTAAATCGGGAAATGCCCCCATGGCTTTCCAAGGCAATGCCCATCGTTTCGACAGAATTTATGAAAGGGGAATTGGAAAAATTTTATCCCTTCTGCAGAGGAAAAACAAAAGTTATTCCTGTCGCGCCAACAATCGGCGCTGATCATTCGGATAAGGAAAAAGCCGCCCGTCTCATTAGGGATCGGTTTCGGATTGAAAAAGAGTATATTCTGTGTCCGACGAATATTAGCGGTCATAAAAATATCGGGGTCCTCCTTTCAGCTTTTCCTATTCTGAAACGGAAACATGATTTGCTGCTGGTGTTTACCGGCCCGGGCACTGAGATTATCAATGGCCGAGCTTGTCAAATCGGATTGGAGATCGGCAGCGAACCTCAAGACGTGATCGGGTTAGGCTATGTCTCCAATGAGGAGATGGATGCGCTCATCCAATCCGCTGCCGCTGTCGTGAATTCCTCTCTCTATGAAGGGGGGAATATCCCAGGTTTCGATGCCTGGGAAAAAGGGGTGCCCGTAGCGATGTCGAATATTCCTCCCTTCATCGAGCATATGGAAGTGCATCGTGTCCATGCGGAAATATTCGACCCCCGATCTCCGGAAGATATTGCTGAAAAGATCGGCCGCTTGTTATCAAATATTCCCGAGACCAAACGGAAAGCGGTGGAATCGCAGCAAAATATACGTCATTTTACCTGGGAAAGATCTGCAGAAGGGTATTTGAAAATTTTTGATGAAATGATTGAGGAAGGATGAGGTTTTTTACTCTATTTTTATTCATTCCCCTATCTCTTTTTGCGGGCGTTTTCGACGAACACATCGCTAAAGAGGAAGAATCGCTGCAACACATCCGGACGCCTGAGGACAGGAAGTTAATGGGATTTTATTCTGCACTCTTCGACATGGCGGAAAAGAGGAACAATCCAGCAGGAGAGATTCCGAAGACACTCCATTTTATTTGGTTGGGGCCGAGGCCATTTCCGGAAAAATCGACGGCGTTGGTCAAAGAGTGGATCGATCTTCATCCGGGCTGGAAGATAAAATTTTGGACTGATCTTGGAGCGTATGTTCCGGATGATCGGATGGAGGTGCATTCCTTTGATCAATTTCCTTTGCAGGAGCTTAAGGAGTGTTATCACAAGAGCGACAATTTTGGAGAGCGGTCGCAGCTTTTACGCTATGCTGTTTTGCTGGAGGAGGGAGGCGTTTACATCGATCACGATGTGGGTTGTTTAAAGCCGCTCGGGGCTTTGCAACAAAGTTACGACTTTTTTTGCGGGATGGATCTGATCGGGCGGACAGTGCTCAGCTCTTCATTGAATCCTTCTCCTCATCTTCTCGCTTCTACGCCGCAGCATCCTATTCTAAAAGCGGGAAAAAAGTGGCTCATGAGCGAATGGGACTCTTTGGAGAATCAATATCCCGGTTCAGATCCCTCTTCTGTTCATAACCGTGTGCAGCACCGGAGCTTCAAAGCGCTCGGCGTTGGGATTAAAGAAGCGCACAATCGCTCGGGCCGCAGGGATGCTGTTTTTCCTCCTGATTTTTTCAGCCTTTCCGAACGGAAGAGCGCGGTTTATGCGGTTCACCGCCATCAGGGAAGCTGGTACAGACCTGAGGCCTCACGTGAAAATAAAGAAAAGCGGTTGTTCAAGAGTGTGAAAAAAGAGTTTTCCCGTACTTATGCCCTCGGGCTTTCGTTAGCTGCTGTGAACGTGGGAATGGCGGGTTTTATGCTCTACCCACTTTTGCGAAAGAAAAAAGGTAAGAAATGATGAGATGGCTTGTTTTATTTCTTGTTTTAGCTGGACATGCGTTTGCGAAACAAAGTCCGTTCGATGATCACGACTTTGAGGGAATGATGGGAGCAGCGACTTCCCATTGGAAGCATGTCGAAACGGCCAGGGACTTGGAATTCTTGGAGCAATCGAAGACTCTCTTTCAAAAACATAAAATGGCGCAGTATCTGCAAAAAGGGGGGTATAAAATTCCTCCTGTTGTTCATTTCATTTGGCTAGGGCCTCGCCCTTTTCCTCCGGAATCTGTCGAAAATGTCCGTTCATGGATCGCCAGCCATCCAGCATGGACAGTCAAATTTTGGACAGATAGAGATCGAGATCCTCCTTGCGAAGGAATGGAAAAAAAATTGGTCAAAGATTTTGCATTTATGAAATTGGGAAGGTGCTACGAGCTGTCGCAAAATTGGGGAGAAAAATCAGATCTCCTGCGCTATGAAATTTTATTTCAGCAAGGTGGGATATACGTCGACCATGATGTGGAATGTCTCCGATCGTTCAACACCATCCACCATGGGTATGATTTTTTCTGCGGATTAGAAACTCCCCACGAGCCGTTTGTGGGCAGAGGTGTGACATGTGGCAATGGGGTACTTGGTTCTCGCCCTCGCCATCCTGTCATGGTCAAAGTGATCGATTTGATTGTTGAGCGTTGGGATCTTGTTGGGGAAAAATTCCGTGGCAAGGATGCTTATTCTCGCACCGAAGTGGTGATGCAGCGCACCTATATAGCCATGACCGAAGCCGTCGAAAAGGCCATTGATAGGGAAGGGAACATCGATATCATCTTTCCTGCCGCTTATTTTTTTGCCAAATCTGAAATGCCGCCGCTTTATACACGCCATTTCTTTAAAGGCGCTTGGGATGAGTCTAAAGTAAACAAGACGATTGAAGATCGCGGCAAGGAGCGCTCGATTGGGAAGATCAGAAGGAAAAATCGGAATATTTTATTCCTGCTTGCGGGCCTTATGGTTTTGAATGGATCTATTTTAGGCATTAGAATCTATATGAGGAAAAAAACATGAGCAAGTGCTGGCTGATCTTACTCGTTTCCTGCTTTTGTTTGAGCGGCTGCCAAAAAAAGAAAGAAATTGCCTATCCCACATCCGATGATTTTGAAAGTCTGTCGGGTAAAAATCTGCCGACTTGGGAATATGTGCAAACCAAAGAAGATTTCGAGCATTTGCATCTTTATCAACGGCTCTATGAATTGAAAAAAGGGCTGGTTGGAATCACGGATGGGATGGCCCGCGTTCCCCAAGTTGTCCATTTTATTTGGATTGGGCCCCGTCAATTTCCTCGGGAGTCGGTAGAAAATGTGCGGACTTGGATGGCAAAACATCCCGATTGGAGATTTTGTTTTTGGACCGATAGGCAAAGGCCCCTCCCCTGCCCCGGGATGCAGATGCGCTTGATCCAGGATGTGGAATTTTTAAAACTAAAAAATTGCTTCGCAAAATCGGACAATTATGCGGAAAAATCGGATCTGCTGCGGTATGAGATTTTGTACCGCGAGGGAGGCATTTACGTCGATCACGATGTCAAATGTTTCAAACCCTTTGGTCCGTTGAATCAGGCTTACGACTTTTTTTGCGGGATCGATATGCCTCACACAAGCTGCCTTCCCACCTGCATTCATCCGACAAATAATTTAATTGGGGTGAAGCCCGGCCATCCGATTTTATTGCGCTGCATGGAACTGCTTGCAGAGAAGTGGGACCAGATTGAAAAAGAGTATCCTGGGACAGACCGCGACTCAATGCTCACCCGAGTTCTGCATCGCACGTTTTGGCTTTTCGGCGAGGCGATCAAGCAGATGGGAAACCAAGCCGGCTATCGCGATATTGTCTTCCCCGCTTATTATTTTGACGCCCCCAAAGATGAGCTGGCGATCTATGCGCGGCATCTCTATGCCGGCGTTTGGCATGATAAAGAATCCCCTTTCGAGAAAATGGTGAGACAGAGGCTGATGATCCTAAGTAAAAAAAGCAATAAAATGCTTCTTTTTTTCGGGGTGGCTTCTGTTCTTAATCTATTGGGGTTAATTGCTCTTTTTGTTACTATTAAGAGAGTAATTGCCAAGGGTAGATCTTGAATGATGAGTTATTAATTTTAAATAGCCAGGGGTTATTCCCTGGTCCTCATGAACCCGACGAGCTTTTTTTTCTAAGAAGTAAAGCAGAGAAAAAGGGTCATTTTTGTCCTACCGCTTTCGAAATTACAAAAAAACTTTTTCATGCCGCGCCGGACTGGGTGGAAATCCGGTATGGTCATCAAGGGCTGCGTCCCTGGGAAGGAGCAGCGGCCTGGATAGAAGAGGGCGGCCGCGCGTCGATACAGATTAAAAACAATCGCTTCACCCGTTTATATCCTCTTGAAGAAACCGTTGCCCATGAGATGGTCCATGCGATGCGGGTGGCATTTGGAGAACCCCGTTTTGAAGAGATTTTGGCCTTTCGTACTTCCAAAAATCCCCTACGCCGTTATTTCGGCCCTCTTTTCTCTCGCGCTGGAGAATCCCTAGGATTTATTTTAGTGATGGCTGTTTCTTGGCTATGCTGCTTGGGAGAGATCATTTTCGATGTTTCTCTGGGAGCCAACTATTTGTTATGGTCGCCCATGGCAGTTTTGGGGCTCGGATTGATCCGATTGGTATGCTCCCAAAGGATATTTTCCCTAGCTTTGGAAGAATTAGAAAAAGCAGTACCTGGGCGCTCGCTTGCTGTTGCGCTCCGCCTTACGGACAGAGAAATCGAAAACTTTGCCAAGTGTTCTCGGAGCGAGATCCTTTCTTTCGCCGGAAAGGAGAAAGAGAAAAGTTTGCGTTGGCGACAACTATATGCCGCTTTCTTCCCATTTTCTCCGCTTGGCGGCAGGGGCGATCTTTAAAGCGTTCCGGTATTTTGAGACGGTGCGCCTTGCACAGGGGATTCCTAATGACTGGAATTGACGGGCGATCTGGTCATCGGAAAGAGGGTTGATCTTGTCTTCATTTTCAATGGTCCGAGCGAGCATTTTGCGTACATTGTGCTTAGAGATTTTTCTCCCGTTGGGGGTATGAACCGCCTGCGTGAAGAAGGATTTCAGTGGAAAAAGCCCGTTAGGGGAGGCGGCATACTTGTTGGAAATTGCGCGCGTGATTGTCGATTCATGCAGAGTCAGTTCGGTTGCCGCTTCTTGAATCGTCATCGGCGCAAAGCCCCCTTTCTCCCCTTCAAAGAAATCGATTTGCCGTTTAAGAACAAACTCTCCTATCCGACGCAATGTCTCATTGCGCCGTTGGATAATCTTTCCTAGCCAGCGCCCGCTAACAAGATGGCGTCTAATGTAGGAAGCCTCCTCATTTTGCAAGGAGAGATCTTTAAGGGCCTGCTGATAAATGGGAACGACTTGAAAGTGGGGAAGGAAAGAAGTGGTGATTTCGATATGCCATTTCCCTTCCAGACACACAAAATGCAAGTCGGGGATAAGAGGCGCGGTTGAAGAGTTGAAAAATTGATGCCCTGGATATAAATCGAGCGGCGCAATCTCTCTTTCAATCACTCTGACGAGGTGAGACATCGGGATCTTAACCTTTTGTGCAATACGGGGCAATCGATTGTGTACGAGATCGTCGAATGCCTGCTCGATGATGGCGGCTGCTTTACCGCCCCCTTTCCCTTTTATGTTGAGTTGCAGCAAGAGGCATTCCTGAAGATTTCTAGCAGCGATGCCCGGGGGATCGAAGGATTGGATTTGCAAGAGGACGTTTTGTTTGATTTCCAAAGGGACGGAGGGCTCTATGTCGGAGAGCGGCGTTTCTAAAAAGCCTTTTTCATTGAGGTGGCCGATGATTAATTCTGCCAGCCGCGCCTTTGCCGGATCTGTGATGGTCAAGGAGATTTGTCTTGTCAGATACTCGTAGAGGGAAATCGGAGCCGTTAGGAGGTTTTCTTGATGGGTCCTGCGCCTTTGGTCGATCAATTCTTGAGATCTGTTTCGCAAAGGCTTTTGCTCGAAATCATCTAGGCTTACTTTCTGCTCCTCTTGAGCGAAGTCGATTTCCAAAACGGGATTTGCTTCGATTTCCATTTTCAGCCATTCCGACAATTCAAATACAGGAAGCTGGAGGACATGAAAAGCTTGTCTCATCGCTAAATTCATCAACAACTGTTGTTGTTGTTTTAATGAAGCTTGATTTTCTTGTATTAAAGATAAGGGGCACATAATTTATTTCTCTTTATTCTCATGAATACATTTAATAAGTGATTTTGTCTATTTGTGTTTTTAAATGAATCTGCTTTACAGCAATTAAAGGATTGAATATCATGCTCGCTACTTATGACACGTGATGCAGTATTCAGCTGTTTGGGGCTTGGCGACGGATTGATCGCTTTGGTCCTTTCCAATAATCTTCATCTTAACGGAGGGGAGGTCACCACCTTTCATCCCTTCTTAGGCCAGCTTCAACCGTGGTTTCCCCATCTCCCTTTGCGGAAATTTCCTGCCCTGGAAGAAATGGACTCTTTGTTGTCTGGTTACGACCGCTTCTTCATCATTTTGGAAAAGTCGCC
>CAJCIW010000065.1 GCA_903970455.1 Verrucomicrobiota bacterium
CAGTGGCAAACAGCGAATTCTTTCCGGTCAAACTTTGCAGGGCTGCCGTCACAGGCTGTCCGGCGGCAAGTGCCTTTTGAATCGCTTCCGGAGGCAAGGAACCCAAAATCAGCCACTGCCAAACCACAAACACCGCGAAGGTGATTCCGGTGCCGCAAAAAATAGAAAGCTTTAAACTCTTTCGATCCCGTTCCAAATACGTGCAAAGAGAGGGAACGACGTTGTGGTATCCGAATGCGGAAAACAGCACGGGCAAAGCAAAACAGACCTTGGACCATTTGGCTTCAACGAGTTTTCCAATACCCACTTCCGATGAGCCAACCATCACTAGCATCACATAGGCTGAGATCATGGCGATCGACAAAATCAAATTGACTCTGTCGATGGCCTTCGCTCCCAACCATACGATTCCGCCAAACACAAGGCCGAAAAACACTAGAGTCGTATTTGAAGCGAGCTCAATCCCCACCGCTGATTTAAACAAGTAGCCGAACAGCGGAGCGCCGCCGGCGATGTAGGCGATGAGCAGGCAATAATACAAAAAGAGGAACATCCCTCCGGCTACAATCTTGCCGCGCCAGCCTAAATACCGGCCTGCCATAGTAAAAATGTTTGCCCCATTGGGAAGCGATAAAGCCACTTCGACATATAAAAGTCCTGTGATCACCATGAAGGCCCAGGCGCCCAATGTCATGCACAATGCCGGCAAGAATCCGGCTTCAGATGTGACGAGGGGGATTCCCAGCATACCAGCGCCAATTGTGGTGCCGGCAATCAAACTTGTCCCGCTGATCACTTTCTTTAAAGAAATTTTTCTCTCTTGTAAAACATTTAAATTCATAAACAACCATCGTTAAGTTTTTTAAAAGCGAAAATAGATGTGAGAAAAAAAATGATTTAGCCTCTGGGGAGGCCATGATGGTGAGGATGAGAGAAGTAAGAAACGCTTAAAAAATTCAACATATATCTCCCTGGATTATAGATGAGGACTCGAATTATATTCAACTCCGCAAGTGATAATCCCCTCTGACGACCCATTTGCTCGAAGTGAGTTCCTTCAGCCCGATCGGCCCGCGCGTATGCAGTTTCTGTGTGCTAACAGCCACCTCGGCGCCAAGCCCCAACTCCCCCCCATCGGTAAAACGGGTCGAGGCATTCACATACACAGCGGAAGAATCGACTTGCTCGACAAAAAGCTCTGCGTGTCTTTCGTTTTCCGTCAAAATGCCGTCACTGTGTCCCCTGCTATGCCGCTGAATATGATCGATCGCCTCGCTTAAATTTTCGACGATCTTGATTCCAAGGACAAGGCTCATCCATTCCGTTTCAAAATCTTCGGGTTCGGCGGGTTGACAAGAAACACCTTGGCAGAGGGGCCACGATTTTGCATCCATGCGAAACCGGACTCCTTTTTTTCCCAATGCCGCAACGGTTTGAGGAATAAAAATGGGCGCGATTTCCGCATGGACAAGTAGCGTGTCCAATGCGTTGCATACAGTCGGTCTGCTGGTCTTTGCATTGGCAACGACCTCTACAGCGCGCTCCACATTTGCTGAGGCGTCGACAAAAAGATGGCAGATTCCCACCCCGCCCGTAAGGACCGGAATCGTGCTGTTCTCGCGGCAAAATTTCTGCAGCTCTTCAGCTCCTCGCGGGATGATGAGGTCGATGTAACTGTCCATACGTAGCATTTCATAGACCCGTTGACGGTCGGGATCTGTGATGCATTGAATGACGCCGCCGGGCAAGCCCTGCGATATCAGCGATTGCTGGACCAGGGAAACTAAGATCCGATTGGAATTCAATACTTCAGATCCGCCGCGTAAAATGGCGCAATTGCCCGACTTGATCGACAACGCGCTCACATCGAGAGTGACATTCGGACGGGATTCATAGATAACGCCCAAGACGCCGATCGGAGTACGCCGTTTTTCAGCTCTCAACCCATTCGGCAAAATCCTCTCTTCAAATCTTTCCCCAATCGGATCGGGAAGCGCGATCACTTGTTCTAGATCGTGAACAATCGACTCCAAACGCAAGGATAAGCGTTCAAGCAATGCAGAACTCAACCCTTTTTCTTTTGCCGCCTCAATATCTTGGCCATTTGCCTGGAGGACCTTTTCACGATCTGTCTTTAAATTCCTAACGAGAGTGGCAAGAACATCATTTTTTGTTTTCGTCGAAGCCAACGCCATCAAGCGGGAAGCGTCCTTGGCATTTTTTCCGATATTCATCGTTTCTCCTCCATAAAAACAGTTCCGATTTGTTTGCCTTCCAAAAGGTCGATCAAAACATTTGGACGATACGATGGCGCGATGATCGTCCGAATACCGGATTGCGCAGCCGCTTGGGCCGCTTCGATTTTTGTAGCCATGCCTCCTATTCCTAAAGAGGAGGATGCACCTGTAGCAAAAGACAAAATTTCTGCATCGATGTGTTCCACCTTTGCGATAAGCGTGGCCCGAGGGTCAATCCGCGGATCCGCAGTATACAGCCCTTCCTGATCGGTCAATAAAATCACGGTATCGGCTTGAATGAGTTTTGCGACTACTGCCGCAAGATTGTCGTTGTCCCACAGATCATTTTCATTGATGATCGGTATGATGCTGTGCTGCAGCATCGAAGCAAGTGTT
>CAJCIW010000066.1 GCA_903970455.1 Verrucomicrobiota bacterium
TCCTCCTCCTCCTCCGCTTTTTCCGGCTGAGGCTGTTGCACCCGTGCCCCCATTGCCCCCATTGGCGCCGCTACCTCCAGACCCACCGCCGGCGCCTCCACCGCCCACAACGAATGAACCTGATGTAATATTCGTATTGGATACAATGCTTCCAGCGCTCGGCCCGGTGTTACTATCCCCTCCGGCTGCTCCATAAATAGCGCCGCCGCCGCCGCCACTGCCATTACTGTTTAATTCTGCATTTCCCGCGCCGCCGCCATTGGCAGCGCCGCCGCCGCCAGCGCCACCCCTACAGCCATTGACAATACAGGCTCCGCCAACGCCGGAAGATCCACCACCCCCCGAACCTCCGAGTGCAGCAGAGCTCACCGATCCTCCATTAGCACCGATCCCTCCGCCTCCGGAACCGCCAACGATTAACGACGTCGACGTCGCAGCCGTTCCTCCAAGTCCTGCAATTGCCGAGCTCGAAGAGACGTTGACATTGGTAAGAAGAACAGTTCCTTCATCTACACATAGAGCCCCTCCGGCACCCATACCGCCTCCGCCCGTTGCATACGATCCGCTCCCCCCGCTACCACCTTGAGCCGAACAACTCGAAAGATCAAAGTTTTCGATATTGACCGTCCCTTGCCGCACGAAGAAACCTGCGCTACCGCTCGTAGCATTTGTGAGAGTGATCGTATGATCGCCGCCGACATTGAGATTGACCGTCGATCCTGCATCAAATAAGTTGAGAATGGGAAGTCTGGACGTCAGTCCGATCGAATAAGAAGAGTTGGTAGCAAATCCAATATTATATGTTTCTCCAGTAGTCCCTTGCGCTTGTTCATTAAGAATGTAGTTCAAACAATAGCGAAGATCGCCGCTTGTAGCCGAAGTCGAAGTCCCTCCTGTCGATAAAGAACTATCACTGTAAGTGTCAACAGTAAGATCAATTGCAGCAAGCCCCTGAAGTGAACTAATAAATAAAAATGCAGCAAACTTATTTTTCATAATCCTCGGTGCAAATTTCCATATCAATTAGTATCGACTATGCCTGGAAGAAAAAGATTTGTCAAAATATTTTTTAGTCTTCAAAAATTCAATAAATACAAATTGTTTTTAAGCATCATCTGACGCTAAGATACGGCAGTGCTTGTTGGTAAGCCGGCTCGTTCGTGCAAAGATTTCATCAACCAATAGTGGATGATATAACCTTATTCCAGGCTTATTATCTAATCATAGACGGCTTTGTTCTCTAATCCCGCTTGAAGTCAACTTTTTTCTTTCCCTCAAAAGCCAAGGCCTTCACGTGCAAGCACGCTACGGCCTTGGCTTTTGAGGGAAAGAAAAAAGTTGACTTCAAGCGCGATTAGAGAACAAGACCTCGAAAAGTAATAAAGTCGAATTTAAGAGTTTTGCACTGCTCGTCCTTTCTTTCCCGTTGGAGAATATTGCATGGTCTCTTATTCTAGGACATTGCGTTTTATAAATAATCGTTCATGCATCCATTAATTTTCTATCTTGTCTGCCTCACTGCATTCTCGACACTTCGATCTGAAAGGATACAGGTGGATGATAACTTCAATCAAATTTTCGCGGATTCGTTGGGCGTTCTCGAGGAACCGAAAAATACTCAACAACCTGCAGCAGAAGAAGAAAGCCTCTTATTCGAAGAAGTGGCAATGCCCGAACCTATTGCTCCGCAGGCGGTCGAAAGGGAAGAAGAGATGGAATCCCAGGAGCTTCAATATGACGAGTCGGAGTTTTCGCCGGATATTGAAACACAAATCCCTTCTTTGACCGATGATGTCGATTTGGATGAGCCTGTGCCTCCAGTCGCAGAAAAGGTTCCTGTCCCCGCCATGGAGCCGGCGGCTGCTTCTCCCCTGCTCCAGGAACTGATCATCGACTTGAAAAATCCAATGTTTGTTCATGGTGTCATTACGACAAGCGATGGTGGGGTAATCACCGGACAAGGGCTGCGCATTCAGGCTCGAAAGATCGAGTATACGAATAAGATTGAAAATGGGATCCGGGTTCAAAAAATCATCGCCGAAGAAGATGTGATGATGGAATACGCCGACAGGGCGTTCGTCGGATCGAAGCTGGAATACGATTTTATCAGTAGAACAGGGGTTTTGTATCAGGGCAGAACATTTGTCGACATCTGGTTTTTGGGAGGAGACAAGATCGAATTGCAAGCAGATGGAACATTCTTCATCAGCAATGCTTTCGTGACAACTTGCGAAGACCAGGACAATACGTGGGAAATTAACGCCAAAACCGTCAAAATTACCGAGGATAAATTTCTCTCGGCAAGAAATATCCGCTTCCGTTTTTTCAAAGTCCCCCTCTTTTGGCTTCCTTCCTTCAAAAGCAACTTGAAAGCCTTTTCCGATCCCCCCATCCGCTACAAGGTGGTTTGGGATAAAGGGCTAGGCCCTCGGTTGACAATGCGTTACCGTGTATTCTCTTGGCAAGACCTCAACCTGTTTTTCCGTTTGGACTACCGTCTAAAACGAGGATTTGGCGGAGCGCTGGAATCGGAATACGCCTCCCCAGACAACAGGCACATTTTTGTCACCAGAAGTTATGGGGCTCATGACAAATCGTTCCCGGATGAGAAAGGGCCTCACCGCTATCGCCTCCAAGGCCTTTACCATCTCGAGAGCAAGGATGAGAAATCGCAAATCCATCTCACCTGGGATAAATTGAGCGACACGCGGATGGTCGGAGATTTTCGTAGCGATGATTTTGAAATCAACACACAAAAACGTACGCATCTGGTGATGTTCCGCCAAATCAATAACGCCTTCTTCCACCTTAGCCTTCAGCCACGCGTCAATCGTTTCGACAGCATCGATCAAGAACTTCCTTTACTCACCGTTGGCATTCGTCCGTTTCAGTTGGGACATTCAGGGATCATCTCCGTGAATTCTGCCTCTGCAGGATATCTCGACTATGTGTACGCCAATGATCTTCGGAAGGAATTTCATCATCTTGGCTTGGCCTCTTCAACACATGCCGGGCGGATGGAAACACGCAACGAGCTATACCGCCCCTTCTCGCTAGGCCCTATCACATTGACACCAAATCTGGGCGTGGTCGGGATTTTTTACAGTAACAATCCTTCCCATCATCCGATCGGGCAAGGAATTTTGACCTATGGATTTAATGGCCAGACCCGCTTATTCCGCAGTTATAAAAAATTCCGCCACATGTGCGAACCTTATCTTGAATTTCAAGGGCTCACATCGCCTACCGCTGCATTAAGCCGTCATTTTTATTTCGATATTAACGATGGATACCACGAGCTGAATCAGCTCCGGATCGGCTGGCGCAATTCTATTTATCTTTGGAACGGACCTGCCTTCCTCCCTTCGATCACCACGGATCTCTACACCTACGGATTTTTCGGAAACCGCGACTTTGCCCTCGCCTTCCCAAAGTACTATTTCCAGGCGGGATGGAATCGCCCCTCCTATGCGATCCGAGGCGCAATTGCCTGGAACAATGAAGAAAGCGTTTGGGATTTTGCCAATATCGCAACCGATTGGACGATCAACAAAGACATTGCATTTGGCGTCGAGTTCCGCCACCGAAGCAAATACGACTGGCGGAAAGCCGACCACGATAATTTTATTGTCGATGTCTCAAGGCCGATTTCTGAATTGCTGAAATCTCCCATGTCCGACGCCAGAGACACGTTTCTCGCCCGGCTTTTCATCCGATTAGCCCCAAAATGGAACTGTCAAATTCAATCCAGACACGGCTGGGGAAGAAAGAATGAACCCCGTTATAATGCGGGTAAAATTGATTTCATCACAATGTTAACATGCAGTTGGCGCTTAAGACTCTCGTATGAAAGGATGCCCAACGACAATCGCTTTTCGGGAGCCTTTTCACTAATAAAATAAGTATTTTAAAGCCGATTTTTAAAAGTAAAAAGTATAATATAAGAGCATTTAGAGGTGAGGGGATGACCAGTGCAGTTAATGGGATTCGTATCAATCCCGATTCTTTTATTTCTGCCAATCACGATTCTGTCAGCGAGATCGAAAATGAAACTCACACCATTGCCTTGCGCAACTTTAGCAAGTCAGCTCACGAGAACACCTCTCCTAAATCGTCTCTTTCCCTTATCGAGCTTCCCGCGGACCTCATCCCGTTGATCCTTCATATCCCCCCTATTAAGGACATTCTAAACCTGCGCCTTGTCTGCCCTATGCTCCAGCGGTTTATCGATTCTGACCAGGAGCTAGAGCCATTCATATCCTATGAAAAACTTAAGATCATGCCAGGCGAAAACAATATTCCTATCGATGATTTGAAATTTGATTACACAGAGGGGAAACTTTCCGTTGAGGTCAATAATAATCTCTGTTTATGGAAACTGACTCACACTTGGCTCAACCAAACCCTTCCCTCGATCACCTATTTGATCGTCAAGCAAGGGAAATCCGATGAGCTGCTCGAACTCTTCAACCAACTAAAAGAGACTCAGCGACTAACGAAGATCTATCTGTTAAATTGTGAATTAGATGCAAACGCGTTGAATTCCCTAAAGCAGCTTCAAAATCCTTCCTCTTCCAGAATCCCCGATTTTTATTGTTCCGATCTCAAGACTTTGAACTGTGAACCGCCGTCATACGGCCACAATCTCTATATGCTCGAATCGAATCAAGAGGCTGAATATTCTATCGATCGATTGCTTACTAAAGACTCCGATCGGGTCGCTTTAAAGAAATTTTCTGAACAAGTGGATATGGAATCTCCTTCAGGCGAACAAATTGTACAAAACCTGGAATCGTTGAGGTCGGTGATCAAAACAGGAATCATCTCATCGATTTGGTTTAGCGCAGTAATGCCGGTTAACGGCACAAACTCCTCTTTTTCCAAGAACAACACAGCTCTAGCTGTGACAACTTTTATTTCCATGAATCCGAAGCACCCAGCCATATCAGCAGCGCTCAATCAAGCCCTCAACAAATCGCAGCAATAGCCACCTTTTAAGATTGTTTACGCGTGCTTTTTTTTGATTTCTTTCAGGATGGGGTCGATTTCATTCCGAAGCGCCTCATCGAGACGGTCGATGAAAAGCACACCATTGATGTGATCGTTCTCATGCATCCGTACGCGTGCATTGTACCCTTCTAGCTCTTCTACAAAGGTGTTGCCGTCCAGATCCGTCGCCTCTATCGTGATCTTATCGGGGCGCTCCACCGGGAGACGAAGACCGGGAATAGACAAGCATGCTTCTGTGTCCGAGATCGTGTGCTCG
>CAJCIW010000067.1 GCA_903970455.1 Verrucomicrobiota bacterium
ACATGAGCCGATTTCGTAACATATTTATCGTATTTTGCTTATTATTCACAGCGCTTGCCGCTGAAGAGGCTTTCCAGTTCAAAGGGGTACATTTTTTAGCCAGCTATTGCGATTGCGATTTGCAGGCGTTGACTGAATTGGACAAACTCGCTGATGCCATGAAAAGTGCAGTTGAAAAAAGTGGCGCGACCGTTTTAGAAATTTCCAGCTGGGCGTTTCCTCCCAGCGGGCTGACGATGGTCTTATTGCTTTCCGAAAGCCATGCGAGCATTCATACTTATCCTGAATATGGTTCCTGTTTTGTAGATTTGTTTACATGCGGTGAAAAATGTTCTGCAGATAAATTCGATGCAGCTTTGCGTGAATATTTGAAACCGAAAGCGGTGAACCTTCGCACGCTTATTCGTAATGAAGCGATTCAAGAGAAAGAATAAAAATGCTTTTTAAAGACCGGCGAAGTTGCGGGAAGAAAGCTTGTTCCAAGCTTGAGCAAGTATAAAGGTCAACAGGATGTCGTTGTGGTTGCCCTTGGGAGGGAAGGCGTAGTCACCGCCCACGAAGTGGCTAAGGGAGTTGGCGCGGATTTTTGTTTTAAAAAAATGGGGTGCGCATAAAATGCTGTATCCTTTTTAATTTAAAGTAATACCAATCGCAGTAAATAACTTCCTATTTGAGCTGCGTGAAAGCTGCCGACAAATCGACAGGCGCAAGTGGCATAGTATTAAACCAATACAATGCCACTTGCGCTCGTCGATTTTCGGCGCTTTGACGCGCTGAAATAGGAAGTTATTTGCTGCGATTGGTATAAAAGGCGAGAAAAATGTATGGCTATTGCTAGCATTCCCTTTCAGCAAAATTCCCCCTTATTTCACATGCCTTCCGAAATTCTCACCAAAATAACCGCGGATACTAGCCCGCAAGTTCTCGACACCTTGCTTTGCACTTGCCATCAATGGAATCAAATTATTAGTCCCGATTTGAATTGGGAGGATCTGCTTCATTCCCACTTTCCACTTAATCGTTTTTCAGAGAAAAGCGACAATTTTCAGAAAGTTTACAATGATACAGCTCGAAGAGAGCTGAACCTCTTAAAGAGGATCTTTTCTTTGAAGACGATTTGGAAAGGAACGAGTAATTTAATTCACTCCAGAAGTCTAGCCATCTTCGATGAAACACTCTTTTATGACTTCGATGAAAGCGAATACATCAGGATTGTGGATTTAAACAATACGAAGTTATTTGCTGCTCTTGTAAGACATACAGGCACAGTTCGCGCGCTCTCAGCGGGAGAAAGAAGGCTATGTGTTTGTTCCTCGGATCCTCCAATCAAGATCTGGGATACAAAAACCGAAACCTGCACAGACATTATTCAAAACCAAATCACTGATGTGATCACTGTAGCTGTTTCTGGTGAGAAAGTCTTTTATGCTAATAAAACAATGATCAAAGTCTATGATTTAATCAAAAAAACCCACATCGATACACTTGATATAAACAAGCTCGATAAAGGGATAAAGGAGGTCTCGGGAAACATTGTTGTTTACGAAGACACACTTTTTTTGATTCCTAGTGAATCTCGTGAAATCAAGATGATGGATTTAATCACGAAAAACTTCATAGGGACTTTCGTAGGAGATGAAGAGAATGTCAGCGCTATTGCCATTGACGGTAGATGGCAAAAACTTTTTTCCCGTTCCTGGGACACTAGTGTGATTAAGGCGTGGGATATAGGAACAAAAAAATGCATAGCCACTTTTAAAGGAGAGGTAAAAGAAGGTTTGAGTCTCGTCGCTTCCAACGGAGAACTGTTCTATACCGAATGCGACGGGGTCACGTGCATGGATTTTAAAGCTCTGCATAGCGAGATTTTTAGAGAACTTGCGGACATGTTAGACAGCGGTTCTCAAGATTTTGTGAAGCAAGCGATGGAGCGCTTCTTGAGAATGCCCAAAGGGGAGAGGAATATTATCTGCGCCAAGCTGTATGAAATTCTTAAAAAATCAACTCCGATTCAAAACGATGAGTTAGAGTGGGCAGAGGATGCTTTTCACGATCGGAATGGACAGAGCTCCACTCCTTCACAAAAATCGGAAGCGATTCGAAATGCGTATAGGGAGTGAAAATCGAAGGTTTCCTCCCAGAGGATTGGTTACTTTATTCCCACTTGAAAGAGGGGGAATTAAGAGCCTGTTTGCAGTAAATTTCTTTGAATGCTTTTTGAAATTCTTTTTCGTTCAGACGTACACTAGCTTTCCCTCCGTATTCAGAACGTAGCGCAGGGGGAATAATGATTCCTCTGATCGTCATTTCCTTTTCTAGCATCCGATCGTGGAAAACGGTCTTCTCGTCTTGGTATTCAACAACGACAAATCCAGATTTGACATTGACTAATTTCATCGTATGCTCCTTGTGAGAGTAAAAAAAAGTGATCCCTAGAACGCTCAGGATGATAAATAAGAGTAATATTTTATTAAATCTCTTCATTAGAGCCTCAGCCGCTCAAATGGAGCAAGTGATTCAGTGTTCTTGAAGTGGAGCAGATCGAGGATTTCTTGTGTTGTCATAGGGCTTAAGGCAAGTTCCTTCCCTTCTTCATAAGAAAGAATAGAAAAACGGAGATCGATTTCCCCAGCCGTGATCCTCTCTCTTTTCGCTAATTGTTTTAAGATTTCCACCCGCTCTTTAAAAGCTTCTTTGCAATCGGAGAGTTCGAAATCATCCATCCGGTTTAAAATCTGCTCCACGGGGAGACGGGCGATTTTGTTTTTAATCTCATCGGAAAGAGGCGCTATGGCGTTCGGTAGCCAGGCTAAAATATTGACATATTCCGAATTCTTTTCAGGGAAGGAAAGTCCGTTGTCGATTTTTTTAATTCCGTAAATCTTTTTTCCGTTTTTATCGGTCGATTTGACATAGCTTCGGAAATTGGCCCCATGCCCGTCATTATCATAAGAGAGCCATAGAAAGAGGCAGACTTCTTCAAAGTCGGTTTGATCAAATTGGGAAGCGATCTCTTCATCGGAAAGTTCTTTTTGATAAAAAGAATGGAGCAATTCGATCAGGTCTTGAGAATCGGGGATGAACTCTTGAATGGAGGCGAGTTTTTCCTTATCAGGGAAGCCGGCTTCGTTGAAAAATTTTTCTCGATCGGCCTCCTCGATCCATTGGGTGAAATCGTAAAAGACCTGATTGGCGATCAGGCCCATGGTTGTCTTCGGAGTCGCCCCTTCAACCCCTGCCAGAGAGGCCATTTCGGAACAAAAAGCGTCAGTCTGAGCCGAGCGGTATAAAGGGATCCCTTCCCGGACGCGATGGTCGTAGTCATTAAATATAGAGCCGAATTCTTTCCGGTTATTGAGGCACAAAATATCTTCATCGACGGGTTTAACAATAAAGCGGGGCTCGTCGTGTCTGTCGGTAAGAAAATAGGCGCCGCCTGCCCCGGATGGGTTGGGAATTAGCTTCCCATCCATGAGGATCTGCTGGATATTGTTGTAAAATTCCTGATCATTATCCTTTAGTCTAGCGATAAAAGGGATCCAATGCTCTTTTTGCCTGCGGAGTTCTTCCCGACGGTCAGCGATTGTCTGATAAAAACGTCCCTCTTCTTTCAGACGTTCGTGTTCATATAAAAATATGCCGAAATGCAGAGTATCGATGGAAACGGGTGTTAGGCCTGAATAATAAGTCGAAAATAAGCTGCTGCTCGAATCGTCTGTTATTGCGGAGGGGTGTGTAGCGCCGTCGAGCAATTTCCTAATCATTTCTTTGATGTATAAAATCGCAGAAATAAAAGGTTGCTTTTTCAACGGCTCATTTTCAACAGAATAAATAGGAGAGGTATCGCTAATTGGCTCTATTTCCACAAATCCCCAAATTAATATATAAATATTAATGTAG
>CAJCIW010000068.1 GCA_903970455.1 Verrucomicrobiota bacterium
ATCTCTTTGCTAAATCAGGCTTAATGTCCTCCGACAAGCAAGAGACGATCCGTTACCAAGCAGGCCTTGCCCAACAGATTGCCAATATGATCCGTAAAATCGACGGGGTGATCGACGCGGATGTCCAGCTCTCCTTTCCGATTGAGTCGACAAGCCCCATTGCCCCTGGAGCAGGAGCCCCGGCGCAACAAAAAATTACGGCTGCTGTCTACGTTAAACATCAGGGGATTCTCGACGATCCCAATAGCCATCTCGTCACGAAGATTAAACGTCTCGTCGCAGGGAGCGTGACAGGCCTCGATCTCAATGATGTCACGGTGATTTCCGACCGCTCGAGATTCACAGACGTCACCGTAATGCCCTCGACAGAAGCGTTAGAGCCTAAAACTAAAGAATACGTCAGTATCTGGTCGATTGTGATGAGCAAAAGCTCGGCCAGCCGCTTCCGCTTGATTTTTTTCATCCTGATCGTCTGCGCGATCGTTTTCGCGCTCCTTCTCGGATGGTTGATCTGGAAGTTTTATCCTATCCTAAAAAAACGGGGCGGCCTAAAGATGCTTTTGCAGCCCTTGCCTGTACAAGAAGAAGAATCGAATGAAGCGCGACGCCCTCCTGAAGAAAAAAAGTAAAAAACCATGGATACCACTGCCCTGACCATATGGCACTCTTTTTTCCAGTCAGCTGGAGCTGATCAGCGAAGCTCTCTCATCGGGAGCATCTCTCAAGAGTTATTCGACGAGATGCAAAAACAGCCGTTGCCCTCGCAAGATTTGCGCAGAGGCTTGGAACCCGCGGAAGAAGAACTCTCCTCTATCCATTACTCCTGGTTTTCCCCCGTTTTAAGGACCCTACCGGAAAATGAAATCAAACTCTTTTTAGCCTCTTTGACTCCCCATCAAATCAAAGGCCTAAAACAATCGCTACTGCTTTCCAATACTTTGCCCAGCCTAACGGAAATCGGGAAGAGCTTCTTAAAGAAAGCTTTGTTTGAGATGATCGCCCCGGAAGATTTAGTTCCCATTCCCTGCTTGCCAGACGACCCGTTCAACGGCCTCCTCGAGATTTCTCTGGAAGAATTTGATTCTCTCATCACATTGCTGAGCATGCATGATTTGAGCGTAGAAATTCGGCACATCATCGAAACATCAAAACTCAAACAAATCTATGCAATGCTCACAAAGCCTCAAACTACCCTTTTGAAAACCCTGCTGCACAAGAAAGAAGCCGTGACATTTAAAAAAATGGGCCTTGTCGCTTGGCAAGGAGACAAAGATGCCCTTGGCTCCCTTCTTTTGCAGCGCGGGATCAACCGAATCGCCAAATCCCTTTACGGATGCCATCCCAGCCTGTTGTGGCATGTCGCACACCGGCTCGATGCAGAAAAAGGAGAGCTTTTGATTAAGCTTTGCACAGCTCTGGATCATCCCAGCGCATCTTCTCTTTTAGGAGAGCAGGTCATTGAACTCATGAATGCCGTTAAAACTAATAACCCCCAAAACCTATGAAATTTTTCTCGCTCATTTATCAAGGTGAAGTTCACCCCGCCGAGGATGAAAAAGTGATACCCGCTGAAGAATTCAGCACTTTGATGGAAGCGCTTGAAATCTTGGAACGGGCCAAGGAAGATGCCGAGCACTACAAGAAGAAAATCGAAGAAGAATGCGTACAGCTCAAAGAAAAGGCCCACCAAGAGGGGTTCGCAGAAGGGCTGCAAAAATTCAATGAGCATCTCATCCATTTCGACAGACAGATCCGTCTTCTCCGCATCGACCTTCAGAAACAGATTCTTCCCCTCGCTCTCAAAGCTGCGAAAAAAATCGTTGGAGAACAATTAAACCTAAATCCTGAAACAATCGTCGAAATCGTCATCCAGACGCTCGCCCCTATCACCCAAAACCACCGCTTCACCATCTACGTCAATAAAGCCGACAAAGAAATCCTGGAAGCCCAGAAGCCGAAAATCAAAAGCATCCTCGAACATGTGCAAGTGCTCACCATCCAAGAGCGGAATGACGTCTCCCAGGGCGGATGCATCATCGAAACCGAAAGCGGCATCATCAACGCGTCCATCGAAAACCAATGGCGCGCCCTTGAGTCCGCGTTTGAGAAGTATACGCAAAAAACTTGAGCACTTTGAGTCTGCATTTTGTTCACGCTACTTTCAAAAATTTAATACTTTTCCCGCTGCTCACTTTCTTTTTTCATAGAGAAAAATCCCGCAAATGAAATAAATTCACAGATAACCCGTATTGGGATCTGGTTTTTTGGAATGCAAAAACGCAAAATCATTCTCTTTTTATTCCTCGCAATACTCCTCATCGGGATTGGCTCGGAAGCCCTTTTTGCCCAGGAAGCTGCAGCCCCTACAGGAGCGCCCCTCACAGAGGCGAATCCGACATCGAGCGGCCTTCCGCCACCGACTGCCATTGAAGAAATCGCTGCGATCACGGCGCTTGCACTTCTTCCCTTTGCGATCATGCTTCTCACCTCGTACATCAAGATCGTCGTCGTCCTCTCCCTCTTGCGCAATGCCCTCGGCGTTCAGCAATCCCCACCCAACGCCGTGTTAAGCGGGATCGCCCTGTTAATGACGATTTACGTGATGTTTCCCACAATGCTTTCCATGTATAAAGCCGGTGAAAGTTATATGAAGAAGGCGCCTACAAATGGTGTATTCTCAAGCGAAAGCGCCCAGTATGTCGTCAATGTCATCGACATCACCAAAGAGCCCATGCGTGATTTTCTTCAACGCAACACTTTGGGAAAACATATGACGAGCTTTTATCAGCTCGCCTATCGCTCCTTCCCCGAAGAATTTCGAAAAGAATTGAAGGTCAATGATTTTATCATTCTCGTTCCGGCTTTCATCACCACGCAGTTAAAGGCTGCCTTTGAAATTGGCGTATTGATTTATCTCCCCTTTTTCGTCATCGATCTTGTGACATCGAATATTTTGCTTGCGATGGGGATGATGATGCTCTCTCCGCTGACGATAGCCCTTCCGCTCAAGTTATTGCTTATCGTCATGGTCGACGGTTGGACCTTGATCATTCAAGGACTTGTGCTATCATTTAGATAATAACGGGGGGAAGATGTACGCTACAGAGATTTACCAGCTCTCCTATCAGGCCCTGCTACTGATCCTCATTCTTTCAGGTCCTCCGATTTTAATTAGCACACTCCTCGGATTGATGGTCGCCATTTTCCAAGCCGCCACCCAGATTCAAGAACAGACGCTCTCTTTCATGGTCAAACTTTTCGCTGTGATTTTCGTCATGTTGCTGATGGGAGGATGGTTGTCGGCGCAAATCATGCAATTTACAAGTAATATTTTCATCAACTTCCCAAAATGGTCTTCGTAAGAAAAGGATGTCACCCACTGAAAACTACCTTTCTTTCTTCTCTCACCTGACCAACTTTGCGCCCATCTCCGCCATATCTTTATTTCTTTTGGGGATGATGCGGATCGCACCGGTCATTGCGATGGCCCCGTTCTTCGGCGCTAAAACGCCTTCTCCCGTTAAAATGGGTCTGCTGATCGCCTTGACTGTGATCTTCCTTCCCAATATTGCGCTCACGAGCGAAACGTTGGTCGGGTTTAATATGACCTTCATCACTTTATGCGTAAAAGAACTATTTATCGGCTTTATTCTCGCCCTTTTTGTCTCTATTCCGTTTTACATGGCTGAGTCCGCGGGAGTCACCATCGACTTTCTCCGTGGCTCCTCTTCCTTGCAGATCACCGATCCATTTTCTCAGTCGCAAGCTTCCGATCTAGGCGTTTTGTACAACATGGTCCTCATCGTCATTTTCTATCAAATCGATGGTCCTTTCTATTTTTTCAATGCTCTTTTCGACACTTACACAATCGTTCCTGCAGATGGTTGGATGCCCATCCAATTTTTCACCTTCCATCATCCTTTTTGGGAAACGGTCTGGAGCGTAGTCAACCGCGTAATGGCCGTCGGCATTCAGCTTTCCGCACCTTCTCTTCTAGCCATTTTGATGACGGAGATGTTCTTAGGGATTGCGAACCGTCTTGCGCCTCAAGTGCAGATTGCCTTTTTGGGCATGTCATTAAAATCGTTAGTCGGATTGGCCATGCTTTGCGCCGCATGGTTTTTCATTCTCCAGCAGATGAGCAAACAAACCATGCTTTGGCTGAGCGATATGCACAAAATCGTTCAAACGCTCAACTACTGATATTTTTTTCGTTTGATTTAATTCTTCCCTCTCCATAAATTCTAGAGTACATACAATGAAGAACATTTTCGTATTGAGGAATTTTATGCAATGGAATTTGAAGAAGACATGGCTCGGGCTCGCGGCTCCTTTGGCTATGTTAACGAGCATGCTTAGCGCTGCTAACAACGATGCGCAAGTCCGCAATTTAGAAAATCGCGTGAGTGCACTCGAACAGCGGAAAGGGGCAAGCGGTATGATGAATCCGCCCGCAAACCCGACAATTAGGCGAGGTGTCGACCTCTCTGTGTTTGGAGATCTTCTTTATTGGTCGGTCAATCAACAAGGGATGCCTCTTGCAGTCGTGAATAAAGGAACCCCGGATAATCTCAGGGATGCAAGAATCGAAAATCTCCGCGGAAAATGGGACGTAGGAAGCCGGATTGGCATCGGATACGTCATCCCCCACGATGGATGGGATGTCGATCTGACGTGGCTCCATTTTAATACAGGAAGTCACAAGAAAATACTGCATTCTAGCAGCAAAAAATTCATTTTTGGCTCTATGGTTCCTTCCACAGATCCTTATTCCCACGACAATGCTGCCCATAAAGGGGAAGGGAAATGGAACCTTTACTTCAATCAACTCGACCTCGATCTTGGCCGCGAGTTTTTCGTCAGCCGGTGGCTCACTTTGCGTCCCCACGGAGGAGTAAGAGCAGATTGGCTGAGACAGAGGATCCATTCGAAGCTCAAGAATTTTACCCCTGGATTTCCATTACCGAATGAAGTGAACACTAACTACAAAGACCGCTGGTGGGGAATCGGCATAGAAAGCGGCATCGATACGCAATGGGGTTTAGGAGCAGGATGGAGCATTTTCTGCGATCTCGCTGCGGCCATTCTCTATGGACGCCATCACATCACACTTCGGGACAACGACCACCCTCCTATTACAAATTTTGCTGATTTCGCGACTTCTCTCCCGAGTGGGAAATACGCTAAAGTGAAAGAAAACCTACGCCGTGTCGCACAACCGATTCTTGATTTGCAGCTAGGCTTAAGATGGGATTGGAAATTTAACGGCGACCGTCTTCATCTAGGTCTTCAAGTGGGATGGGAGAATCATGTTTACTTCAACCAAAACCAATTCCCCTTCTTCTGTGATGGAACAAATTTCGGCAAATTCTTTGCCAACCAGGGTGATCTGTCTATGCAAGGCTGGTCCTTTGGCGCACGCTTTGATTTCTAATCGAATTCTTTAAAAAACTCGGCCGGTCTAGGCCGAGTTTTTCTTATCTCCTTTTTTTCTAAAAAACATTGATTAATAATCAATTTTTGGTTCCAATAGGCTGATCTCTTCAATCTTTCATTCATTTGAACATGATGAGAGAGAGGAATTAGTCGCCCCTGAAGTATTCACATTTTCTCTATGAGAAAATGGTGAAAACTTAACTATTTTTTTGCGCGTTTTCGTATAATGCTTTGTTCAAAATGGGAAAAAAACCGTATGAGACCAAAGCCGATTCTCCAAGACCA